>NZ_MUNH01000878.1:0-633 GCF_002154615.1 Streptomyces recifensis | reverse complement strand
GAGGAGGGCCATGCCCTGGACGGCGGCGACTGTTTTGCGGGCGAAGGACGGGGGCAGGGGGGCGTTGAGCCAGGGGGCGAAGTGGGCGGCGGCCACGAAGGCGTAGCGCATCGCGCCGATGAGGAGGACCCAGGGGCCCAGAAGAGTGGAGACGTAGACGCTGAGGACCAGGATGAGGAAGGCGTCCACCTCCATGTCGAAGCGGGCGCCCAGCGCGCTGCACGTGCCCGTGCGACGGGCGACCTTGCCGTCGACGCCGTCCAGGAGGAGGGCTACGGCCGTGAGGCCGACCAGGAGGGTTACCGGCGGCGCGCTCTGGAAGGAGTCCGCGACCAGCGCGGTGACCCCGCCGACCAGGGCGGCCCGGCCGAGGGTGACCCGGTTCGCCGGGCCGAAGGAGCGCAGCGCGGAGCGGTGCAGGGCGCGCGAGAGCACCGCCCAGGTGGCGAACGCGAAGGCGAGCCCCGACAGCCAGCCGGCCACCCCCATGCCGATGGCCGTGCCGAGCAGGGCGAGCAGCAGGATCTGTACGCCCGCTCCCACGGCCGTCTCCTGCTGAAGCCTCGCGTCATACGTGTTGTTCAGGGCCACCGCGCATCCTCCGGCCGAGTGACAGAGTCGATCAAGGCCGCG
>NZ_MUNH01000090.1:0-15511 GCF_002154615.1 Streptomyces recifensis | reverse complement strand
AATCGGTGCCGGGGAGGCGGGGAGGGGATCATGGCCCATACCGTGGCCCCGGCCCGAGGGACGGACAAGGGGAGGGACGGCCTCCGGCGCCGGGCTGTCCGGATGTCGTCGGCAGGGCCGGAAACGGGCCACGGGCAGGGGTGTGGCTGTGACGGTCAACGCCACACCAGGCGGCGCGAGTTCCCGGTTTCGACACTGGTTCACGCGATGGTGTGATCATCCCAGTCGCGGCGGATGGCCCATTTGCCCGGCGGGTAGCCCCCCGCCATGACGCAGCCGTTCGAACTCCCGCACTTCTACATGCCGTACCCCGCGCGGCTCAATCCGCATCTGGACGAAGCCCGTGCCCACTCCACCGGGTGGGCGCGCGAGATGGGCATGCTGGAGGGCTCCGGGATCTGGGACCAGGCCGACCTGGAGGCACATGACTACGGCCTGCTGTGCGCCTACACCCACCCCGACTGCGACGGCCCCGCGCTCTCGCTGATCACCGACTGGTACGTGTGGGTGTTCTTCTTCGACGACCACTTCCTCGACATGTTCAAGCGCACTCCGGACCGCGCGGCCGGCAAGGCCCACCTGGACCGGCTCCCGCTGTTCATGCCGCTCGACCCCGCCACCCCCGTCCCCGAGCCGGAGAACCCGGTCGAGGCCGGCCTCGCCGACCTCTGGGCGCGCACGGTTCCGGCGATGTCCGCGGACTGGCGCCGCCGCTTCGCCGTGGCGACCGAGCATCTGCTCAACGAGTCGATGTGGGAGCTGTCCAACATCGACGAGGGCCGGATCGCCAACCCGGTCGAGTACATCGAGATGCGCCGCAAGGTGGGCGGCGCCCCCTGGTCGGCGGGACTCGTGGAGTACGCGACCGCCGAGGTGCCCGCCCCGGTCGCGGAGTCCCGGCCGCTCCGGGTGCTGATGGAGACCTTCTCCGACGCCGTCCACCTGCGCAACGACCTGTTCTCCTACCAGCGTGAGGTGGAGGAGGAGGGCGAGAACAGCAACGGCGTGCTGGTGCTGGAGCGGTTCTTCGGCTGCTCCACCCAGCAGGCCGCCGAGATCGTCAACGACGTCCTCACCTCACGGCTGCACCAGTTCGAGCACACCGCGCTCACCGAGGTGCCCGCAGTGGCGCTGGAGAACGGCCTGCGGCCCGACGAGGTCGCGGCGGTGGCCGCGTACACCAAGGGGCTGCAGGACTGGCAGTCCGGCGGCCACGAATGGCATCTGCGCTCCAGCCGGTACATGAACCAGGGAGCCCGCTCCGAGACGCCCTGGCGCGTGCCGAGCGGCCCCGGCACCTCCGCCGCCGACGTCCGCGCCGTGCTGGCCTCGGCGGGCGCCCAGCGCCTGCGCGCGTACACGCACGTCCCGTACCAGAAGGTCGGGCCGTCGGTGCTGCCCGAGTTCCACATGCCGTTCCCGCTGGAGCTGAGCCCGCACGCCGACGCCTCCCGGCAGCACCTCGTCACGTGGTGCCACACGATGGGCATCCTGAGCGAGGGCGTCTGGGACGAGGACAAGCTCGCCGCGTACGACCTCGCCCTGTGCTCCGCCGGACTCGATCCCGACGCCACGCCCGAGGCGCTCGACCTGAGCGCGCAGTGGCTCGCCTGGGGGACGTACGGCGACGACTACTACCCCCTGGTGTACGGCCGCCGCCGCGATCTGGCCGCCGCCCGGCTGACCACGGCCCGGCTGTCCCGGTGCATGCCGGTCGACGGCGAACCCGGGATCGTCCCGGCCAACGCCATGGAGCGCGGGCTCGCCGACCTGTGGAGGCGGACCACCGCGCCGATGAGCGTCGAGCAGCGGCACACCCTGAAGGCCGCCGTCGACGTGATGACCGAGAGCTGGGTGTGGGAGCTGTCCAACCAGCTCCAGCACCGCGTCCCCGACCCCGTCGACTACCTGGAGATGCGCCGCGCCACCTTCGGCTCCGACCTCACCCTGAGCATGTGCCGGATGGGCCAGGGCCCGGCCGTTCCGCCCGAGGTGTACCGCACCGGACCGGTGCGCTCGCTGGAGAACGCCGCTGTCGACTACGCCTGCCTGCTCAACGACGTCTTCTCGTACCAGAAGGAGATCGAGTACGAGGGCGAGATCCACAACGCGATCCTCGTGGTGCAGAACTTCTTCGGCGTCGACTACCCGGCCGCGCTCGCCGTCGTCCACGACCTGATGACCCAGCGCATGCGGCAGTTCGAACATGTGGTCGCGCACGAACTGCCCGTGCTCTACGACGACTTCCAGCTCTCCGGGGAGGCGCGGGCGGCGATGGACCACTACGTCCTCGACCTCCAGAACTGGCTCGCGGGCATCCTCAACTGGCATCGGGAGGTCGACCGTTACAAGGCCGAGTGGCTGGGCGGCCGCGCCCACGGCTTCGTACCCGGCCAGGCACCGGGGCGACTCCAGCCGACCGGCTGACGGCGCCCCCGCGCCCCTGGTGGTCACCGGGAACCCGGTGGTCGCCGTATGCCCCGCGCGTCATGATGGCCGTACGCGCCCCGCCGCCACGACCACACCCGGAGGCCCGGATGACCGGCAGTACACCCGCGATCTTCACCGCCGAGGACTACCGTGCCCGCATGGCGCGCGCCACCGGCGCCGCCGCCGGGGCGGGGCTCGGAGGACTGCTCGTGGCGCCGGGACCGGACCTGGTCTGGCTCACGGGGTACGCGCCACCGGTCACCGAGCGGCTCACGCTGCTGGTCCTGGTGCCGGGCCGCGACCCCGTGCTCGTGGTGCCCGCGCTGGAGGCCCCCGACGCCGAGCGGGCCGCGGGCGCCCCCGCGCTCACCCTGCTGAAGTGGACCGACGGCGAGGACCCGCACTCCCTCACCGCCGAGCTGCTCGGCCCCCAGGGCGGCGTCGGCGTCAGCGACAACATGTGGGCGCTGCATCTGCTGGCCCTCCAGCGGGCTCTGCCGGACCTCAGGTGCAGCGCGCTCACCGACGCGCTGCCCATGCTGCGGGCCGTCAAGGACGCGGCCGAGCTGGAGCTGCTGGCCGGCGCCGGGGCCGCGGCCGACGCCGCCTTCGAGGAGATCAGAAAGCTGCCCTTCGCCGGGCGCCGCGAGGACGAGGTGGGGCGCGACCTCGCCGGTCTGTTGCGCCGCTTCGGCCACTCCCAGGTGGACTTCACCATCGTCGGCTCCGGCCCCAACGGGGCCAACCCGCACCACGAGGTCGGGGAGCGGGTCATCCAGCGGGGCGACATGGTCGTCCTCGACTTCGGCGGGCTCAAGGACGGCTACGGCTCCGACACCACCCGCACGGTCCACGTGGGCGAGCCGACCGAGGAGGAGCGCCGGGTGCACGACGTGGTGCGGGCCGCGCAGGAGGCCGGGTTCCGGGCCGTCCGGCCGGGCGCCACCTGCCAGGACGTCGACCGTGCCGCCCGCGCGGTGATCGAGGACGCGGGCTACGGGCCCTACTTCATCCACCGCACCGGGCACGGCATCGGCGTCACCACGCACGAGCCGCCGTACATGATCGAGGGCGAGGAGCAGCCGCTCGTGCCCGGCATGTGCTTCTCCATCGAGCCCGGCATCTACCTGCCCGGCCGGTTCGGGGTCCGGATCGAGGACATCGTGACGGTGACGGACGAGGGCGGACGCCGCCTGAACAACACCACCCGTGAGATGGTCGTGGTGGACTGACCAGAACCGGGCAGCCACCTTTGCGACGACCTTCCGGAACGGCGAGACACGACCCATGACCCGGCCACCGACCCCCACCCCGGACACCGTGCGCGCACTGGTCCGCTCGCTGCTCAGGAGCGGCACGGCCCAAGGGCCCGACGTACGGCCCGTCGCGCCGGAGCACCCGTACACCTGGTGGGTCGGGACCCGGTACGTGCTGCGGCTCGCGCCCGACCGGGAGGCGTCCGTCCGCCTGCGGCGGGAGACGCGGCTCAGGGACCTGGTGCGGCCCCATGTGCCCGTCGTCGTCCCGTCCGCGGTGGCGCACGGCGACTGGACGCCCGGCCTCGCCTGCACGCTCGACGCCCGGCTGCCGGGCATCGGAGAGCACAGCGACACCTTCGTCTCCGACGAGGTCACCGACGAACGCTTCGCCTACTACCTCGCCATCAACAACGTGTTCGGCCTCATCGGCGCCTTCGGCTCCCAGCGCCTGGCCGACGAACACCTCCTCCTTGCCGCGTTCCGCCGCTTCCTCACCGCCGCCGCCTCCGGCCCAGCCGCCCTGCGCAGCCCCCTGCCGGGCAACCTGCTCGACTCACCCGTACTGCGCTGCAAGGCCAACCTGCTGACCCGGCTGCACGGCCTGGACGAACTCGCCGGACCCGTCGACACCCAGTCCGTCTACGTCACCATCGCCAACCCCCTTCATTCCTGAACCTCTTCGTCCACCCGCCCCCCTGAGAGGAGCGCACGTGTCCCTCACCGACACCGGCGCCGCCGAAGCCCTTCCCGTCCCGGCCGCCCCCGGCTGCCGGGGCAGCGCCGACACCGGGGCGAACGCGCTCCATTGGGACAGCGAAGAGACGCTGGACCTGCGCCTGCCCGCCGAATTCACCGCGCTGCGCAGCGCGTTGCCCGACCAGGCGTCCTCGCCCCGCGCCGGGGACCTGCTGGACGGCATCCACGCCTGGGGCCCAACCCCCACCCCGGTGGGCACCTTTGAACTGGCCCCCCTCCGCCTCGACCGCGATCTCCCCCTCGTCCACGGGTGGATGAACGACCCGGCAGTCGCGGAGTTCTGGGAGCTGGCCGGACCACAGGACCGGTCCGAGCGCCACCTCCGCGCGCAACTCGACGGCGACGGACGCAGCGTGCCCTGCCTGGGCATGCTCGACGGCACCGCCATGAGCTACTGGGAGATCTACCGCGCCGACCTCGACCCGCTGGCCCGCTTCTACCCGGCGCGCCCGCAGGACACCGGTATCCACCTGCTGATCGGAGACGGCGCGCACCGGGGACGAGGGCTCGGCTCCGCCCTGCTCACAGCCGTGGCCGAGCTGGTTATGGAACGCCGCCGCGCCTGCACACGCGTCGTCGCGGAACCTGACATTCGCAACACCCCCTCGGTGACCGTTTTCCGCAAGGCCGGGTTCCGATGCCGGGCGGAGATCGATCTGCCCGGCAAGCGGGCCGCCCTCATGATCCGGGACCGGGTCCGGCACGAACCCTCGTAGCACCACGTGATCGGGTGCTCACCTGTTGTACGTGCGGCGGTTCCGTCGAGTTCCCGCTGTCACCGAAAAAGTTCAGGAGTTCGGAAGTGTTCGCATCCCGCTCCGCCCGCCCCGGCGAGCGGGCACGATTGTCAGTGCGGGGCCGTAGGGTGGTCGGGCTATGACGAAGCCCTCACTCCCCGAACTCCTCCACGCCGCCGTCTCCGCCGTCGGCGGCACGGAGCGCCCCGGCCAGGTGACCATGGCCGAAGCGGTCGCCGAGGCGATCGACGACACCTCCCATCTGCTGGTGCAGGCCGGTACCGGCACCGGTAAGTCGCTCGGTTACCTCGTGCCCGCGCTCGCGCACGGGGAGCGGGTCGTCGTCGCCACCGCCACGCTCGCGCTCCAGCGCCAGCTCGTGGAGCGCGACCTGCCGCGCACGGTCGACGCGCTGCACCCGTTGCTGCGGCGCCGGCCGGAGTTCGCCATGCTCAAGGGGCGCTCCAACTATCTGTGCCTGCACCGGCTGCACGAGGGCATGCCGCAGGACGAGGAGGACGGGCTCTTCGACCAGTTCGAGGCGGCCGCCCCCACCAGCAAGCTGGGCCAGGACCTGCTCCGGCTGCGCGACTGGTCCGACGAGACGGAGAACGGCGACCGGGACGACCTCACGCCGGGCGTCTCCGACCGGGCCTGGGCCCAGGTGTCGGTGTCGTCGCGCGAGTGCCTCGGCGCCTCGAAGTGCGCGTACGGTGCCGAGTGCTTCGCGGAGATGGCCCGTGAACGCGCCAAGCTCGCGGACGTCGTGGTGACCAACCACGCGCTGCTGGCGATCGACGCCATCGAGGGTGCCCCGGTGCTGCCGCAGCACGAGGTGCTGATCGTGGACGAGGCGCACGAACTCGTCTCCCGGGTCACCGGCGCCGCCACCGGTGAGCTCACCCCCGGCCAGGTCAACCGGGCGGTCCGCCGCTCGGCCAAGCTCGTCAACGAGAAGGCCGCCGACCAGCTCCAGACCGCCGCCGAGGGCTTCGAGCGGCTGATGGAGCTGGCCCTGCCGGGCCGCCTGGAGGAGATCCCGGAGGACCTCGGCTACGCCCTGGCCGCCCTGCGCGACGCGGCCCGCACGGTGATCACCGCGCTCGGCACGACGCGCGACAAGTCCGTCCAGGACGAGGACGCCGTCCGCAAGCAGGCGGTGGCCTCAGTGGAGACGGTGTACGCCGTCGCCGAGCGGGTGCTGAACGGCTCGGAGTGGGACGTCGTCTGGTACGAGCGCCACGACCGTTTCGGCGCCTCCCTGCGGGTCGCCCCGATGTCGGTCTCGGGGCTGCTCCGCGAGAAGCTCTTCACCGACCGCAGCGTCGTCCTCACCTCGGCGACCCTGAAGCTCGGCGGGGACTTCAACGGTGTCGGCGCCTCACTGGGCCTGGCTCCGGAGGGCACCGAGGGCGACGACCTGCCGCAGTGGAAGGGTGTCGACGTCGGTTCGCCCTTCGACTACCGCAAGCAGGGCATCCTCTACATCGCCAAGCACCTGGCCCGCCCCGCTCGGGACGGCGACCGCGGCGACATGCTGGACGAGCTGACCGAGCTGATCCAGGCCGCCGGCGGCCGCACGCTCGGCCTGTTCTCCTCCATGCGGGCCGCCCAGCTCGCGGCGGAGGAACTGCGGGTGCGCATCCCCGAGTTCCCCATCCTCCTGCAGGGTGAGGAGACGCTCGGCGAGTTGATCAAGAACTTCGCGGCCGACCCCCGTACCTGCCTCTTCGGCACGCTGTCGCTGTGGCAGGGCGTGGACGTGCCGGGGCCGAGTTGTCAGCTCGTGGTCATGGACAAGATCCCGTTCCCGCGCCCCGACGACCCGCTGATGAGCGCTCGACAGAAGGCGGTGGAGGACGCGGGGGGCAACGGCTTCATGGCGGTCGCGGCCACCCACGCCGCGCTGCTCATGGCCCAGGGCGCGGGCCGGCTTGTCCGGGCGTCCGGGGACCGTGGCGTGGTCGCGGTCCTGGACCAGCGGCTGGCGACCGCGCGCTACGGGTCGTACCTGAAGGCGTCGCTGCCCGACTTCTGGACCACCACCGACCGCAACCAGGTGCGCAAGTCGCTCGCGGCGATCGACGCGACGGCCAAGCAGGCCGAGGAGGAGTGAGCCGGGGGCGGGGGCACCCCGGCGTAGGGGACCGCTCCCGCCGGTAACGGCAATGGCAGGGCCCCGGAACCGGCGCAGGGGTTCCGGGGCCCGGTGCAGGGGGACGAGCCGGGGGGGGGCTTGTCCGGTGCGGGCGTCACACGCGGCGGAGCACCGCGACGACCTTGCCGAGGATGGTGGCGTCGTCGCCGGGGATGGGCTCATAGGCCGCGTTGTGCGGGAGGAGCCAGACATGGCCGTCCTCGCGCTTGAAGCGCTTGACCGTGGCCTCGCCGTCCAGCATGGCGGCCACGATGTCGCCGTTCTCCGCGACGGGCTGGCGGCGGACGGTGACCCAGTCGCCGTCACAGATCGCGGCCTCGATCATGGAGTCGCCGACGACCTTGAGGACGAACAGCTCACCGTCGCCGACGAGCTGCCGGGGGAGGGGGAAGACGTCCTCGACGGACTCCTCGGCGAGGATCGGGCCACCGGCCGCGATGCGACCGACCAGCGGGACGTACGACGCGGCGGGCTTGCCGGCGGTGTCCGTGGGCTGCACGCTGACCGCCTGGTCGGAGCCGCGTACCTCATACGCGCGGGGCCGGTGCGGGTCGCGGCGCAGGAAGCCCTTGCGCTCCAGCGCCATGAGCTGGTGCGCGACCGAGGAGGTGCTGGAGAGGCCGACGGCCTGGCCGATCTCCCGCATGGACGGCGGGTAGCCACGACGCTGCACGGAGTCGCGGATGACCTCGATCACCCGGCGCTGTCGGTCGGTGAGCCCCGAGCTGTCCGCGCGGATGCCTGGAGGTCGGCCCGGCAGGGAGCGCTTGTGGCCCTCGGGCGCGGCTTCGTTCATCGCGTGCACCGGCTCCACCCGGCCCTGGGAGCGGTCCTGGGCGGTGATGGCGGCACTGTCTGCGGTCGTGGTCACGTCGGCCCCTCTCGATGGTCTCCCTGCTGCACAACGGTAGTGGCTTTCGAAAGGTTGCGCCAAACACACGTTCGAGTGAAAAAGTGCGATTCACCTGACGCGATCAAGTGTCCGGGTGTATGGCTTGCCCGACGTCCGGTGGGCAAAAGTGCCCATTGTTGTACTCTTCACCGCCGGGCGGATGGCCTCGCGGTCGTCGCCAGTGTGCCATTCGAACGGTGACCGGCCGATGGCCGGGTCCACCCGCGGTGTGATCACGCCCGTGATTCCCCGTGGGCTTCCAGTGAGATTCACGTTATCCCCGTGGGCGTGCGTGGCCGTACGGAACGCTCTTCCGTGTCGCCCCGGCGCCCTGCCGGGCCGCTCCCGGCAGCTCTTTCCACAGCGACACGCGCATCCGCCGTGAAATCTGGGTCATCCCTACATCTAGTGGTGAGACGGCTACAGGCCCCCACAAGTTGTGGTTGATCTTCGACCCCGGGTCTTCCGGGCCTCTTCGATCGCCTATGCTTGGGGCTGCTTCGTGAGGCCCCTGAGGTCCGGCGAGGCCATCGAGTCTGCTGTGAGGAGGGTTGGAGATCATGCACTGCCCCTTCTGCAGGCACCCCGACAGCCGGGTGGTCGACAGTCGTACGACCGACGACGGCACGTCGATCCGCAGGCGCCGCCAGTGCCCCGACTGCTCCCGTCGTTTCACGACCGTGGAGACGTGTTCGCTCATGGTGGTGAAGCGGTCCGGCGTCACCGAGCCGTTCAGCCGCACCAAGGTGATCAACGGTGTGCGCAAGGCGTGCCAGGGACGTCCCGTCACCGAGGACGCGCTCGCCCAGCTCGGCCAGCGGGTCGAGGAGGCGGTGCGGGCCACCGGGAGTGCCGAGCTGACCACCCACGACGTGGGGCTGGCCATACTCGGCCCGTTGCAGGAGCTCGACCTCGTCGCCTATCTGCGGTTCGCCTCGGTCTACCGGGCGTTCAACTCGCTGGAGGACTTCGAGGCCGCCATCGCCGAACTGCGCGAAGCGACGCCGGACCCCGCCGCGGACGACGGAGACGTCGAGGACGCGGCCTCGGGGAGCCAGGAAGACCAGAGCGGGACGGGACGGACCACCCAGGTCCCCGTGCCCGCACGCGCCGCCGACTGACCGGCCGGCGCACCGAAGACCTGTCGCGGGTCGTAGCTGAGGGTGCCCGCGACACCAGACAGACCACGTGCCCTGGGAACATCGGGGCATTTCAGGGCGTTTTCGCCCGTACATGGGAGGCGGCATGACAGAGACGGCGAGCGGTCCGGCACGAGGTTCCCGCACCAAGGGCACCAAGGCCGGCAAGGGGCTGCGCATCGAGCGCATCCACACCACCCCCGGCGTGCACCCGTACGACGAGGTGGCGTGGGAGCCCCGTGACGTCGTCATGACCAACTGGCGCGACGGCTCGATCAACTTCGAGCAGCGTGGCGTCGAGTTCCCCGACTTCTGGTCGGTGAACGCGGTCAACATCGTCACCAGCAAGTACTTCCGGGGCGCCGTGGGCACCCCGCAGCGCGAGACCGGGCTCAAGCAGCTCATCGACCGCATCGTGAAGACGTACCGCAAGGCCGGCGAGGACCACTCCTACTTCGCCTCGCCCGCCGATGCCGAGATCTTCGAGCACGAGCTGGCCTACGCCCTGCTGCACCAGATCTTCAGCTTCAACAGCCCGGTCTGGTTCAACGTCGGCACGCCGCAGCCCCAGCAGGTCTCCGCCTGCTTCATCCTGTCCGTCGACGACTCCATGGAGTCGATCCTCGACTGGTACAAGGAAGAGGGCATGATCTTCAAGGGCGGTTCGGGCGCCGGTCTGAACCTGTCCCGCATCCGCTCCTCCAAGGAACTGCTCTCCTCGGGCGGCAACGCCTCCGGTCCCGTCTCCTTCATGCGGGGCGCCGACGCCTCCGCCGGAACCATCAAGTCCGGTGGCGCCACCCGCCGCGCGGCCAAGATGGTCGTCCTCGACGTCGATCACCCCGACATCGAGGACTTCATCCAGACGAAGGTCAGCGAGGAGGAGAAGATCCGCGTTCTGCGCGACGCGGGCTTCGACATGGACCTGGGCGGCGACGACATCACGTCCGTCCAGTACCAGAACGCCAACAACTCGGTCCGCGTGAACGACGAGTTCATGCGCGCGGTCGAGAACGGCACCGACTTCGGCCTGCGGGCCCGCATGACCGGTGAGGTCATCGAGGAGGTCGACGCCAAGGCGCTCTTCCGCAAGATCGCCGAGGCGGCCTGGGCCTGTGCCGACCCGGGCATCCAGTACGACGACATGATCAACAACTGGCACACCTGCCCCGAGTCCGGCCGGATCACCGCGTCGAACCCGTGCAGCGAGTACATGCACCTGGACAACACGTCCTGCAACCTCGCCTCGCTGAACCTGATGAAGTTCCTGAAGGACGACGGCAAGGGCAACCAGTCCTTCGAGACCGAGCGCTTCCAGAAGGTCGTCGAGCTGGTCATCACCGCGATGGACATCTCGATCTGCTTCGCGGACTTCCCGACCCAGAAGATCGGCGAGAACACCCGCGCCTTCCGCCAGCTCGGCATCGGCTACGCCAACCTCGGCGCCCTGCTGATGGCCACCGGCCACGCGTACGACTCCGACGGCGGCCGCGCCCTCGCCGGTGCCATCACCTCCCTGATGACCGGCACCGCCTACCGCCGCTCCGCCGAACTGGCCGCGGTCGTCGGCCCGTACGACGGCTACGCCCGCAACGCCGACGCCCACAAGCGCGTCATGAAGCAGCACGCCGACGCCAACGCCGTGGCCGTCCACATGGACGACCTGGACAACCCGGTGTGGGCCGCCGCCACCGAGGCGTGGCAGGACGTGGTGCGCCTGGGCGAGAAGAACGGTTTCCGTAACTCGCAGGCGTCCGTGCTCGCCCCGACCGGCACCATCGGCCTGGCGATGTCCTGCGACACCACCGGTGTCGAGCCGGACCTCGCGCTGGTGAAGTTCAAGAAGCTCGTCGGCGGCGGCTCGATGCAGATCGTCAACGGCACCGTGCCGCAGGCCTTGCGCCGCCTGGGCTACCAGGAGGAGCAGATCGAGGCGGTCGTCGCCCACATCGCCGAGAACGGCAATGTGATCGACGCCCCCGGTCTCAAGCCCGAGCACTACGAGGTGTTCGACTGCGCCATGGGTGAGCGGGCCATCTCCCCGATGGGCCACGTCCGCATGATGGCCGCGATCCAGCCCTGGATCTCCGGCGCCATCTCCAAGACGGTCAACATGCCGGAGACGGCGACCGTCGAGGAGGTCGAGGAGATCTACTTCGAGGCGTGGAAGCTGGGCGTCAAGGCGCTCGCCATCTACCGCGACAACTGCAAGGTCGGCCAGCCGCTCTCCGCCAAGAAGAAGGAGGAGCAGAAGGCCGAGGTCACCGAGAAGGCCGAGGCGACCATCCGCGAGGCCGTGGAGAAGGTCGTCGAGTACCGCCCGGTCCGCAAGCGTCTGCCCAAGGGCCGTCCCGGCATCACCACGTCCTTCACGGTCGGCGGCGCCGAGGGCTACATGACCGCCAACTCCTACCCGGACGACGGTCTCGGCGAGGTCTTCCTGAAGATGTCCAAGCAGGGCTCGACGCTCGCGGGCATGATGGACGCCTTCTCCATCGCCGTGTCGGTGGGCCTCCAGTACGGCGTGCCGCTGGAGACCTACGTCTCGAAGTTCACCAACATGCGCTTCGAGCCGGCCGGTATGACGGACGACCCGGACGTGCGGATGGCGCAGTCGATCGTCGACTACATCTTCCGTCGCCTGGCGCTGGACTTCCTGCCCTTCGAGACCCGCTCCGCGCTCGGTATCCACTCCGCCGAGGAGCGTCAGCGTCACCTGGAGACCGGTTCGTACGAGCCGTCCCTCGAGGAGGAAGAGGTCGACGTCGAGGGTCTGGCCCAGTCCGCCCCGCGTCACACCGAGCTGACGGCCGTGGCCACGCCGAAGGTCGAGTCGGAGGCCGCCAAGCCGGCCCCCAGGCAGGCTCACACCAGCGCGGAGCTGGTCGAGATGCAGCTCGGCATCCAGGCCGACGCCCCGCTCTGCTTCTCCTGCGGCACCAAGATGCAGCGCGCCGGCTCCTGCTACATCTGCGAGGGCTGCGGCTCGACGAGCGGTTGCAGCTGATCAACGGCTGAGCCCGTGACACGGGCCCGGTGAAGGGGCGTCGGCCAGTGGGCCGGCGCCCCTTTCGCCGTCAGCGGCGCACGGGACTGCAGGGGCGCGGACAGACCGGCCGGGGCGTCGAAGTGCTCACGTACGACGTTTGGAGCCCATCACCCGGGTAAACGTGGCGGGGTCCTCGTCGAAGCCGTGGACGCCTGGGTGGAAGGCCCATTCGCCGGAGGCGTCGCGGGTGAACTCGGCGACCACGGCTGCCGTGGCGTCCCGGGCAGCGCTGAAGTCGGCTTCGAAGAGGGTCGTGTAGCCCTCCGAGACGCGGACGGCGGGGTTCAGGACCGAGGCGAACGTGGTGCGGTTCTGGCTCTGCTGGATGACGACACCGACCACCACGCGCGCGTACCGGGCGTCCAGGCGGCCGAGTTCGAGCTTCATGACCTCGTCCCAGCCGAACCCCTTGCCGTCGGGGCTGTCCCGGTTGAGGAAGATCGTGCCGTCCGGGGAGCGGCTGTCGAAGTGCACCAGATAGGCCGGTTCCCCGTACGCGTCCGCCGCCGTGAAGGTCGCGGCGACGACGTCCAGGTCGGAGGGCGGCCGCCCCGCCGGACTGGGGTCCCACTTGAGCGCGACCTCGACCTCGCGGATTCCCTTGCTGACCCCGGTCACCAGGCTTCCCCTTCCCCCTGAAGCGCCATCATCCCCAACTCCCTTGTCGCTGGGACTTCTTCCCATCGTGTCACGCATACGGCACCGGTGCGCGGGCGAACTCCGCCAGAGCGTGACCGACGCCACGCCCGGTGGCCTTACGATGGCGCGGTGCTGGTCAAGTGGATTCGCTGCACCGTGGTGGACCGTCGCGGGTTCGAGCGCGGGCAGCGGAAATGGGCGGGGCTTCTGGGGGAGCCGGGGTTTCGTGGACAGGGCGGAGGCTGGAGCCGGCACCGGCCGGGAGTGGCGCACATCTTCGCCTTCTGGGAGAGCCGCGCCTTCTACGACTCCTTCATGGCCCGCTCGCACGACCGGCTGGCCGCGTCCCAGTCCGGCACGTTCAAGGACTCCCAGGCCAAGCTGTTCGAGTACCGCTTCGACGTGAAGACCGGCTTCGAGCCCCGGTTCACCGACGCCGACCTGGTCCGGGTCGCCCTGTGCCGGGTCCACGAGGAGCGCGTCGAGCACTTCACGCTGATGCAGGAGAAGGTCTGGAACCCGGCGATGGCCGGCTCTCCCGGCATGATCCGGGGCATGTTCGGCGAGGCGGCCGAACACGACTTCCTGGTGCTGTCGATGTGGCGCGCGGCGGCCGAACACGGAAAGTACCGCACCGAACGCGTGGAGCGTCTGGCCCTGCGCGCCCAGACCGAGGCCGACATCGCCTCCCTCACCGGCGACATCGTGGAACTGGAGCCCTCCTGGACGGTCTGAGCCGGGCGAGCGGTGTGACCTACACCGTATGAGGGCCGTACGAGTGCACGGCCCCGCCCCGCTCCCCGTAGGGTTTCCGACATGGCACGACCACGGCGCATCGTCCTTGTCCGGCACGGGGAGTCAGTGGGCAACGTCGATGACTCCGTGTACGAGCGAGAGCCCGACCACGCCCTGGCGCTCACCGACCGCGGCCGGGAGCAGGCGGAGGAGACCGGCAGGCACCTGCGGGAGATCTTCGGCGACGAACGCGTGAGCGTCTACGTCTCGCCGTACCGCCGCACCCACGAGACCCTCGACGCCTTCCGGCTCGACCCGGACCTCATACGCGTGCGCGAGGAGCCCCGGCTGCGCGAGCAGGACTGGGGCAACTGGCAGGAACGCGACGACGTCAAGCTCCAGAAGGCGTACCGGGACGCGTACGGGCACTTCTTCTTCCGCTTCCCGCAGGGCGAGTCCGGCGCCGACGTGTACGACCGCGTCGGCGGCTTCCTGGAGAGCCTGTTCCGCAGCTTCGAGGAGCCCGACCACCCGCCGAACGTCCTCCTGGTGACGCACGGCCTGGCGATGCGGCTGTTCTGCATGCGGTGGTTCCACTGGACGGTGGCCGACTTCGAGTCCCTCTCGAATCCGGGGAACGCCGAGGTGCGCATGCTCGTTCTCGGGGAGGACGGCAAGTATGCCCTGGACAAGCCCTTCGAGCGCTGGCGGGACCCGGTCCCGCACTGGATCGACGGATAGGCTGGCGGGAAGATGATCCCTGAATCCTCCTCCCTCCCCTCCGGGCGCCTGGAGCGCGCCCTGGCCAGTCTGCGCGGCCTCTCGGTGGGCGACGCGCTCGGCTCCCAGTTCTTCGTCCCGGCCAACCACCCGCTGCTCAAGCGGCGCGAACTGCCCGCCGGGCCCTGGCAGTGGACCGACGACACGGAGATGGCCTGCTCCGTCGTCTCGGTCCTGGCCGCGCACCAGATGGTCCACCAGGACGAACTGGCCCGGTCCTTCGCCGATCACCACGACTTCGACCGGGGCTACGGTCCCGCCGTGAACCGGCTCCTCCGGCTCGTCCGCGAAGGCACCGACTGGCGTGAACTCGCCGCCCAGCTCTTCGACGGCCGGGGCTCCTGGGGCAACGGTGCCGCGATGCGCATCGCGCCCCTGGGCGCCTGGTACGCCGACGACCCCGAGCAGGCGACCCACCAGGCGGAGATCTCCGCCTACACCACCCACCAGCACCGCGAGGCGGTGGCCGGCGCCATGGCCGTGGCCGCCGCCGCATCGCTGGCGGCCGCTGCGGGCGGCCCGCCGGCTCCCGAGGCCCTGCTGGACGGCGTGATCGCCCTGGTGCCACGGAGCGCCGTGGGCGCCGGTCTGCGACGCGCGCGGGACATGCTCGACTACGGGGACGCGGCCACCGTGGCGGCCGTCCTCGGCTGCGGGCGCCGGACCAGTGCGCACGACACCGTCCCCTTCGCCCTGTGGTCGGCCGCGCGGGCCCTCGGCGACTTCGAGCATGCCTTCTGGACGACCGCACAGGTCGGCGGCGACGTGGACACGACGTGCGCGATCGTCGGCGGCGTCCTGGCTTCCGGCGCGGCCGGAGCGCCGCCCGCGGAGTGGCTGGAACGGACCGAGCCGCTGCCGGAGTGGGTGCCGGGCCGCGGGTGACGCGCGGGTCGCCGCTGTGATGATTCCGGCTAGGAGGGGGCGGGGTGTCGGG
>NZ_MUNH01000877.1:0-1509 GCF_002154615.1 Streptomyces recifensis | reverse complement strand
GGACGCCCCAGTCGCGGGGGGTGCGGGAGGTGCCTGCCGAGCGGCCGGGGCCGGCGGCGAAGCCGGTGTCGTGGCTCAGGACCCGGTAGGGGGTGGTGGAGAAGCCCGCCGCGCGCAGGGTCGCCTCGACCGTCCAGAAGACGCGGGGCCGCGCCGACACCGGACCCGCGTGCACCGCGAGGCGGCCGTGCGGGGTGAGGACACGGCGGGTGAGCCCGTAGAACTCCTGGGAGTACAGCTTGGTGCTCGCGGTGATGCCGGGATCGGGGAGGTCCGCGAGGACCACGTCGTACCGCCCGGCCGGCGCCCGGCGCAGCCAGCTCAGCGCGTCCGCCGTGGTGACGTGCACCCGCGGGTCGTCGTACGCGTGCGCGTTGAGGGACGACAGGCCGGGGTCGTGGCGCGCCAACCGCACCAGACCCGCGTCCAGTTCGACCACGTCCACCCGCGAGACCCCGCTGTGCCGCAGCACCTCCCGCGCGGCCAGCCCGTCCCCGCCGCCCAGGATCAGCACCCGCCGGTGCGGCCCCGACAGCGCGGGACGGACCAGTGCCTCGTGGTACCGCCGCTCGTCCCGCCCGCCGACCCGCAGCCGCCCGCCGAGGAAGAGGTCGAGCGGCTTGCCGTCCGTGCCCCCGGCGAGCACCACCTCCTGTACGTCCGTCTGCGCGGCCACCCGCACGTCCGGCCCGTACACCGCGCGCCGGGCGGCCGCCTCGAAGTCACCGGCGAGCACGGCGGCGGAGGCGAGCACGCCGAGCACCACGAGCCCGGCCACGAGCAGCGTCCAGCGGGCGCGCCGGGTGAGATCGCGGCGGAACAGGCCGAGCACCAGCGCGCTCCCCGCGACCACGTTCACCGACCCGGTGAGCAGCGCGCCGGTCAACTGCCCCAGGAACGGCAGGAGCAGGAAGGGGAACGCCAACCCTCCGACCAGCGCGCCCACATAGTCGGCAGCGAAGAGATCGGCCACCGCCCCGCCCGCGTCCTGCCGCCTGATGCGCTGGATCAGCTCCATCAGCAGGGGCACCTCGGCCCCGACCAACAACCCGATGGCCAGCGAGAATCCGACCAGCAGACAGCACGGCCCGTCCGCCCAGATCCCGCCCCACCCCCCGGTCCACGCGAACACCGCGTACACCGCCATCGCACTGCACCCGCCCACCAGCGCGAGCGCGGTCTCGATCGCGCCGAACCCCACCGCCGCGTGCCAGCGCAGCCGTTTGGCGGCGAGCGAGCCGATGCCCATGGCGAACACCATCACCGACAGCACCACGGACGCCTGGGTGACCGAGTCACCGATCAAGTAGGAGGCGAAGGCGACGAGTTCGAGTTCGTACACCAGCCCGCAGGCCGCGCAGACGAAGACGCACGCGAGCACCAGGAACCCTCCAGCACCCCCCGGATGGTCTGCGCGGAGACCGGGTCGACGCCTTCGAACGGCTCGTCCAGGAACAGCACTTCGGGGTTGTGCAGCAGGGCCGCGGCGAGTCCGATCTTCTTGCGCAT
>NZ_MUNH01000876.1:0-781 GCF_002154615.1 Streptomyces recifensis | reverse complement strand
GCGCGGATCTCGACTACCACCTGACCACGCTGTTCCCGCCGGTCAGGCCGCGCGGTCATCTGGAGCTGCGGATGATCGACGCGCAACCCGGTGACGACGGCTGGATCGTACCGCTCGCGGTGACGGCCGCCCTCTTCGACGACCCGGAGGCGGCCGAGGCCGCGCACCGGGCCGTGAAGCCGCTGACCGAGCGCACGCTGGACCGGCCCGCCCCGCACAACCCGCTGTGGTCGGACGCGGCCCGGCTCGGCCTGGCCGATCCGGGACTGCGGGAGGCCGCCACCGCCTGCTTCACGGCGGCGCTGGCGGCGCTGCCCCGGCTCGGTGCCACCCCCGAGGTGTCGGACGCGGTGGCGGGGTATCTGGACCGTTACGTCCTGCGGGGCCGCTGCCCGGCCGACGACCTGCTGGCCGGCGCCACGGACCCGCGCGCCCACGCGAGGAAGGACATCCGCTCATGACCGCCCAGGAGAGCGGGACGACGGCGGCCGGGACCGAGGCGCTGCGCGCGCGGCTGCTCGCCTCGCTGGTCACCGCCCGCGACCGCACCACCCTGCTGACGAGCTGCGTCGAGGACCCGGACCTCACCGCCCAGCACTCGCCGCTGATGTCGCCCCTGGTCTGGGACCTCGCGCACATCGGCAACCAGGAGGAGCTGTGGCTGCTGCGCAACGTCGGCGGCCGGGAGGCGATGCGGCCCGACATCGACGTGCTGTACGACGCCTTCGAGCATCCGCGTTCCGAACGCCCCTCGCTGCCGCTGCTCCCGCCCGAGGAGGCG
>NZ_MUNH01000875.1:0-912 GCF_002154615.1 Streptomyces recifensis | reverse complement strand
CGCCCGCAACCGCCCGAAGGCCAGTACGTGCGCCGGGGTGGGGTCGTGGGACGGTGCGGGTACCGCGGTGTCGACGATCCCGGCCAGCAGGGATGCCGGCAGCCGGGCCGGGAAGAGCCACCGGCGCCAGAAGCGGGCGAGGACGTCGGTGTCGGGTGGGAGGCCCATGGCGCCGATGAGGTCCAGCCGCCGGGCCCGCTCCTCCGGCGAGCAGTCCGCGAGGAGGTGGAGCGCGGCTTCCCGCCAGCGCAGCGAGGTGAGCTGGGGCCGCAGTTCGCGCAGGCGGTCCGCGACCAGTGCCTCCAGTGCGTCGTCCCGCTCCAGCGCCCGGCCGACGTCCGGTACCGGGAGGTCGAGGGTGCGCAGCGAGCGGATCATCCGCAGCCGGCCCAGTGCCTCCGTACCGTAACGGCGGTGACCTCCGGAGCTGCGGCCGGTCTCGGGCAGTAGTCCCTGGTCGGAGTAGAAGCGGACGGTCTTCACGGTGACGCCCGCCCGCGCGGCGAGTTCCCCGATGCTCCACGAAGTACTGCCGGTCACGCCTTGAACCTCCTCCAGGGGGAGTTCCTACGGTAGCGGCGCGCGCGGCCGGGGACACGGTCGCGCCGGACCAGTGGGAGGAGTCGGGGATGACAGTGGACACAGGGACCGAGGCCGCGTTCGTCCTGGTGCCGGAGGCGCACACGGGGGACTGGGTGTGGGCGCGGGTGGCGGCGGTGCTGCGGCGCGTGGGGGCACGGGTGTTCTGCGCGACGCTCGCAGAGGGTGGTTCCGTCGTCCCGGCCGACCTGGAGACGCACATCGCGGAGGTGATCCGCCAGGTGGACGCGGCGGGCGAGCGCGTGGTGCTGGTCGGGCACGGCTACGGACTGCTGCCGGCTCTGGGCGCCGCCGACCGGCGCCGGGACCGGG
>NZ_MUNH01000874.1:0-568 GCF_002154615.1 Streptomyces recifensis | reverse complement strand
GCGGCCCCCCCAGCCGCCCGCGACGGCGGCAGCGTGCGACCGCCCGCTCCCTCGACGCTCGACGAGCTGTGGCGGTCGTACAAGGCGACGGGGGACGAGCGCCTCCGGGAGCAGCTCATCCTGCACTACTCCCCGCTCGTGAAGTACGTCGCGGGCCGGGTCAGCGTCGGGCTGCCGCCCAACGTGGAGCAGGCCGACTTCGTCTCCTCCGGCGTCTTCGGGCTGATCGACGCGATCGAGAAGTTCGACATCGAGCGCGAGATCAAGTTCGAGACGTACGCGATCACCCGGATTCGCGGCGCCATGATCGACGAACTGCGGGCGCTGGACTGGATTCCCCGGTCGGTCCGGCAGAAGGCGCGCAACTACGAGCGGGCCTACGCCGCGCTGGAGGCGAAGCTGCGGCGGACCCCGAGCGAGCAGGAGGTCGCCACCGAGCTGGGCGTGGAGGTCGAGGATCTGCACGCGGTCTTCAGCCAGCTGTCCCTGGCCAACGTGGTCGCGCTGGAGGAACTGCTGCACGTCGGCGGTGAGGGCGGCGACCGGCTCAGCCTCATGGACACCCTGG
>NZ_MUNH01000873.1:0-1347 GCF_002154615.1 Streptomyces recifensis | reverse complement strand
CCCGTGCGGGGTGCGGACGGCACCCTGACGCTGGAGGTGTGGGCGCCCGCGCGGGGTCGGGCCGGGGGCGGTCTGGTGGTGCCGGACACGGGGGAGGTCGAGCGGTACGCCGCTCGCTGGGACGGCTCGTGCGTGGTCGTCAGCCACGAGGCGGGCGGCGGCCCCGTCGAGCCGTCCCGGCCGGTGCGCGTACGGGGTCTCGGCGGGGCCGCCCCCGGTCAGTAGCGGCCCTCGAACCAGGCGCGGACGGCCAGGGTGTGCAGCGGGAAGGCGAGTTCCTCGGGGCCGCGCAGCAGGTGCCAGCCCTCGGTCTCGTCGGTGGCGGCGGAGGCCGGGAGCGAGTCCGCGGGGCGTTCCGGAAGGAGCCCGAAGAGCAGCAGATGGCCGTCCGGCGAGCTCATGGCGTCCACCAGCCGCAGGTCGCGGGCCTCGGCCTCGATGCCGGTCTCCTCGCGCAGTTCGCGGACGGCGGCGTGCTTCCAGTCCTCCCGGTCGTCGATGAAACCGCCGGGCAGCGCGACTCCTCCCAGCTGCGGGGCGACGGTACGGGTGATGACGACCAGGGCGGCGTCGTGGGTGTCGTACACGGGCTGGAGCACGACGGCCACCGGCAGCGGGTTGCGGTAGGCGGTGGTCCCGCAGGCGGGGCAGGTACGCGGCCAGCCCGTGACGCCGTCCCCGTAGGGGACCCCGCAGCTCGAACAGTGGGAACCGGGACCGGAGTTGGCGGCCGGCTGCTGAATCTCGGACACGCGCGGACTGTATCCGATCACGGCGGGCGTGTCGCGGGGTGCCGGAGAGACGGGTGGGGCGGGTGCCCCGCGGGTCAGGTGGCGAGGGCGCGGCGGCGTTCGGCGGCGAGCTCCATGGCGTGCTGGACGACGCCGATCAGCACGGTCTTCACCGACTCCCGGTCGCGGGCGTCGGTCAGCAGCACGGGCACGTCCGTGTCGAGGTCGAGCGCCTTGCGGACCGACTCCGCCGGGTAACGGGCCGCTCCCTCGAAGCAGTTGACGCCGACCACGAACGGGATCGACCGGCGCTCGAAGTAGTCGACGGCGGCGAAGCAGTCCTCCAGGCGCCGGGTGTCGGCGAGGACGACCGCGCCGAGCGCGCCCTCGGACAGCTCGTCCCACATGAACCAGAACCGCTCCTGGCCGGGCGTGCCGAACAGATAGAGCACCAGGTCGGCGCGGAGGGTGATGCGGCCGAAGTCCATGGCCACGGTGGTGGTGCGCTTGCCCTCGACGCCGTCGGTGTCGTCGATGGGCCGCCCGGCCTCGGTCAGCACCTCCTCGGTGCGCAGCGGCCGGATCTCGCTGACCGCGCCGACCATGGTGGTCTTGC
>NZ_MUNH01000872.1:0-853 GCF_002154615.1 Streptomyces recifensis | reverse complement strand
CCCTCCCTGCTCGCCTCCGACTCGGCCTGGACCGAACGCGGCCGCCCCGTCCCCGCCGGCCAGCTCCTCCGCCGGTTCGCCGGGACCGACCTGCCCCTGCCCGACGGCTACAGCGCCCTCCCCCTGCACCCCTGGCAGGCCCGCGACGTGCGGCACCGCCCACCGGTCGCCGCCCTGCTGAACTCCGGCCTGCTCCGCGACCTCGGCCCCCTCGGTTCGCCCTGGTACCCCACCTCCTCCGTACGGACCGTCCACCGCTCGGGCTCCCCAGCGATGCTCAAGCTGTCGCTCGGCCTGCGCATCACCAACTCCCGCCGGGAGAACCTGCGCAAGGAACTCCACCGGGGCGTCGAGGTGCACCGCCTGCTGCGCGCCGGGCTGGCGAAGCAGTGGCAGGCCGCCCACCCCGGCTTCGACATCGTCCGCGACCCCGCCTGGCTCGCCGTGGACGCCCCGGACGGACTGCCCGTGCCCGGCCTCGACGTGATGATCAGGCACAACCCCTTCGCCGCCACCGACGACATCGGCTGCGTCGCCGGACTCGTCTCCCCGCGCCCGGACTTCGAGCCGAGTCCGACGACCGGCCCCCGGGGGCTCCGCTCCCGCCTGGCCCGGCTCGTCGCACGGCTCGCCGCCCGCACCGGCCGTCCGGTGGGCGCGGTCGCCGCCGAGTGGTTCCTGCGCTACCTCGAACAGGTCGTCCGGCCCGTGCTCTGGCTCGACGGCGAGGCGGGGATCGCGCTGGAGGCGCACCAGCAGAACACCCTGCTCCTCCTCGACCAGGACGGCTGGCCGGCCGGCGGCCGCTACCGCGACAACCAGGGCTACTACTTCCGCGAGTCCCGCCGGGGCG
>NZ_MUNH01000871.1:0-590 GCF_002154615.1 Streptomyces recifensis | reverse complement strand
TCGTAGCGGGTGCGGGACATGATGGCGACCCGGTCGCCGAAGCGGACGCCCTGGGCGAGCAGGCCCTTGGCGAGGGCGACCACCTCGTCACGGAACTCGGCGGCGGTCACGTCCCGCCACCGCCCCTGATCGTCCTTGCGGCCGAGGGCGATGTGCAGGGGGTCGGTGCGCGCGTTGTCGAAGACGGCGTCGGCCAGGCCACCCACCGGCGGCTCCGGCTGCACGTCCGTCACAGGGTTGGTGAACTCGCGCAAACCTCGCTCCCCCTTGCTCGCTCTTCCTCGCTCCTCCGTCGGCCCGCGACGCTCCGCACAGCGCCGTGAAAGCTACCCCACCGAATGGCCGGATGGGAGGGGTCCGGAAACCGGCCAAACCTCACGTACCTCACCCACACCACCCGGAAAATCCCCGCACATGCGGAAGGTCCGGACACGATACTGACGGGTCGGTACGTACCCCGGTCGTAATCTCCACCGAATCTGTACGGGCCGGTCACGGGGTGGGGCGTGGTGGAGAGGGCACGAGAAGGCTGTCGGTCACTGCCACGAGCGCGCTGGGCCAATATGCGCCATCGGTCCCCTCCTGACCCC
>NZ_MUNH01000870.1:0-675 GCF_002154615.1 Streptomyces recifensis | reverse complement strand
GGAGGGGAGGAGCATGGCCAGCTCGACGGCGCAGAGGGCCACGTCGGAGCGTTCGGGGCGGGCGGTGGCCCAGGCGCGGATGTTGTTGAGGATGCGCTGGATGATCTGGAGCGGTGCCGCCGGGACCAGCATCGAGGGCTCCAGGGGCGCGCCCGTCGCCCCGGCCACCAGCAGCTCGGTGTCCATGCCGCTGAGCACCCGGCCGCCCTCGAAGGGGTCCGCCAGCACCCGGTCGCCGGCCGTGCCGAAGCCGACCACGAAGTGCCCCGGCAGCGCCACCCCGTACACCGGGGCGCCCGCGCGCCGGGCGACCTCCATCCACACCACCGACAGCAGGATCGGCAGCCCGCGCCGCCGCCGCAGCACGGAGTGCAGCAGCGAGGACTCCAGCCGCTCGTACTCCCCGGCCGTGCCGCAGAACCCGTTGGTGCCGCCCAGCAGCCGGCCCACCGCCCGCGCCCAGGCCAGCGGCTCGCCCGGCCGGTACGGCAGCCGCCCGGCGAGTTCGTCCAGCTCGATCTGGGCGGCGTCCATCCCGGCCTCGTCCAGCGTGCCGTCCACCTCGGCGCCGATCATGAGGCACAGCGCGGACAGGTCGGGCCACTGCGACCGCGCCTCCTCCGCGAACCGCCGCCGCAGCTCCGCCGACCGCTCGGGCGGAGGCGGGTAGGGGGG
>NZ_MUNH01000869.1:0-786 GCF_002154615.1 Streptomyces recifensis | reverse complement strand
GGCAGGGGGCTTCTCGCACAGGCCGGGGAGTTACAGGCCGAGCTCGACCTCGAACTCGCCTGCCTCCAGGATCTGCTTGACCGTGGTCAGGTAGCGGGCCGCGTCGGCGCCGTCCACCAGGCGGTGGTCGTAGGAGAGGGTCAGGTAGGTCATGTCGCGGACGGCGATGACCGTGCCCTCCTCCGTCTCCAGGACGGCCGGGCGCTTCACCGTGGCACCGATGCCGAGGATGGCGACCTGGTTCGGCGGCACGATGATCGTGTCGAACAGGGCGCCGCGCGAACCGGTGTTGGAGATGGTGAAGGTCGCGCCGGACAGCTCGTCCGGGGTGATCTTGTTGGCGCGGACCTTGCCGGCCAGCTCCGCGGTCGCCTTGGCGATGCCCGCGAGGTTGAGGTCACCGGCGTGCTTGATGACCGGGGTCATCAGGCCCTTCTCGGAGTCCACCGCGATACCGACGTTCTCGGTGTCGAAGTAGGTGATGGTGCCCTCGGCCTCGTTGATGCGGGCGTTGATGACCGGGTGGGCCTTCAGCGCCTGCGCGGCGGCCTTGACGAAGAACGGCATCGGGGAGAGCTTGACGCCCTCACGGGCGGCGAAGGAGTCCTTCGCCTTGCCGCGCAGCTTCATCAGACGGGTGACGTCCACCTCGACGACCGAGGAGAGCTGGGCCTGCTCGGTCAGCGCCTTGACCATGTTGTCGCCGATGACCTTGCGGATGCGGGTCATCTTGACGGTCTGGCCACGCAGCGGGGAGACCTCCAGCGCCGGGGCCTTCTTCGCGGC
>NZ_MUNH01000089.1:0-9992 GCF_002154615.1 Streptomyces recifensis | reverse complement strand
CCGCCGGCCCACACGGCGGCGGCGGCCTTGGTGCTGCGGCTCCACACGACCCCGTCCGGCGCCCTCCAGATCCGGGTGGTCCACGCCCAGCCGGCGCCGGTGGCGACCCCGACGGCCACTTCCGCGACCAGCAGTCCGAGCGACTCGACGCGGTGGTGGGAGTCCACTATGCCGGGCCCGCGCAGCGCCATGACCGCGAGAATCGCGGGCGCCAGCCACCAGCGCCGCTCGGCGTCGACGGCATGGGTGCGGAACTGCCTGGCGATCACCAGCACGGCGACGGCCACGATCACCAACGCATCGACGAACCCGGACATCCGAGCCTCCGTGTACGAGAGAGGGCGTCGGAGGCGGTCGCTCCCGACACCCTCGAAACTACGGAAATCCGCAGGCCACGGGATCGGAGCCGGGGTGGATCACGGGTGGATCTCCACAGGGCGGACTTCTCCACCCACGGGTGGAGCGATCTCGGGGCGCACCTGAGCCACGCCGCCCGGCGCCGGACCTCCCGCACCTCCCGCACCTCCCGGACCCACCTGACCCGAGGCACGGAACTCGCCAAGCACGGCACGGCACGGCACGGCACGGCACGGCAACGAAAACGGGAGCACCGGCCAAAGCCAGTACTCCCGTACCCCCGCCCGCACCCGGTCAAGGCCGAGTGCACACGGCTACGCGTCGATCCGCGACCGGTCCAGCGTCGCCGCCGAGCTGGAGATGAACTCCTTGCGCGGCGCCACGTCGTTGCCCATCAGCAGATCGAAGACCTGCTCGGCTGCTTCGAGGTCCGCGAGGTTGATCCGGCGCAGGGTGCGGTGGCGCGGGTCCATCGTGGTCTCGGCCAGCTGGTCGGCGTCCATCTCACCGAGGCCCTTGTAGCGCTGGATGGAGTCCTTGTACCGGACGCCCTTGCGCTGGAACTCCAGGAGCGTGTCCCGCAGCTCGCGGTCGGAGTACGTGTAGACGTACTTGTCCTGCCCCTTCTTCGGCTGGACCAGCTCGATGCGGTGCAGTGGGGGCACGGCCGCGAAGACCCGGCCCGCCTCGACCATGGGCCGCATGTAGCGCTGGAAGAGCGTGAGCAGCAGGCAGCGGATATGGGAGCCGTCCACATCGGCGTCCGTCATCATGATGATCTTGCCGTAGCGGGCGGCGTCGATGTCGAAGGTGCGGCCCGAGCCCGCTCCTATGACCTGGATGATCGCGCCGCACTCGGCGTTCTTGAGCATGTCCGTCACGGACGAGCGCTGCACGTTGAGGATCTTGCCGCGGATGGGCAGCAGCGCCTGGAACTCGGAGTTGCGCGCCAGCTTGGCCGTACCGAGCGCGGAGTCGCCCTCCACGATGAACAGCTCGCTGCGGTCGACGTCGTCGCTGCGGCAGTCGGCGAGCTTGGCGGGCAGGGACGAGGACTCCAGGGCGGTCTTGCGGCGCTGGGCGTCCTTGTGCTGGCGGGCGGCCACCCGGGTGCGTGCGGCGGCGACCACCTTCTCCATGACCGTGCGCGCCTGCGCCGCGTCGTCCCGCTTGGTGGAGGTGAGGAAGGCCTTGAGTTCCCGGGCGATCACGGTGGAGACGATGCGGCGGGCCGCCGAGGTGCCGAGCACCTCCTTCGTCTGGCCCTCGAACTGCGGCTCGGCCAGGCGGACGGTGACGACCGCCGTCAGACCCTCCAGCGCGTCGTCCTTGACCACGTCGTCCTCTGCGACGCGCAGCATCTTCTTGGCGCGCAGCACCTCGTTCATCGTCCTGGTGACCGCCTGCTCGAAGCCGGCCACGTGGGTGCCGCCCTTGGGGGTGGCGATGATGTTGACGAAGGACTTCAGGTTGGTGTCGTAGCCCGTGCCCCAGCGCAGCGCCACGTCGACACCCAGTTCGCGGGTGACCTCGGTGGGCGTCATCTGGCCGTGGTCGTCGAGGACCGGGACGGTCTCCTTGAAGGTGCCCTGGCCGGAGAAGCGGAGCGTGTCGCAGACCGGCTTGTCGGTGGCCAGGTACTCGCAGAACTCGCTGATGCCGCCGTCGAAGCGGAAGGATTCCTCACCCTTGCTGCCGCCCTCGCCGAGCCCCATCTCGTCGCGCACGACGATGGTGAGACCCGGCACCAGGAAGGCGGTCTGGCGGGCGCGCTGGTGCAGGTTGTCCAGAGAGAGCTTGGCGTCCTTGAGGAAGATCTGCCGGTCGGCCCAGTAGCGCACGCGCGTGCCGGTGCGGTTCTTCGGGATCCTCTTGGTCTTGGTGAGGCCGGTCCCGGCCTCGAACTTGGCCTCCGCGCCGCCTCGGGCGAAGGCGCCCGGGACACCGCGGCGGAAGCTGATGGCGTGGGTGCTGCCACCCCGGTCCACCTCGACGTCGAGCCGGGCGGAGAGGGCGTTCACCACGGAGGCGCCGACGCCGTGCAGACCGCCGGAGGCCGCGTAGGAGCCGCCGCCGAACTTGCCGCCGGCGTGCAGCTTGGTCATGACGACCTCGACGCCCGACAGACCGGTCTTGGGCTCGACGTCCACGGGGATGCCGCGGCCGTTGTCCCGGACCTCCACGGAGCCGTCGTCGTGAAGGATCACCTCGATGTGGTCGCAGTAACCGCCGAGGGCCTCGTCCACGGAGTTGTCGATGATCTCCCAGAGGCAGTGCATCAGGCCGCGACTGTCGGTCGAGCCGATGTACATGCCCGGACGCTTGCGCACGGCTTCCAGGCCCTCGAGGACGAGGAGGTGCCGCGCGGTGTAGTTGGAGCCGTCCCGGTCTGCTCCTGCCAGCAGCGCTGTGGACGGCACGGACGTATCGGCGGTCACGCGGTTCGCTCCTCGCTGAATTTCAGATGGGCCCCTGGTGGGTACGGGGCCGGCTTCGGTCGCCGCTCAGAGGGTACCGATGCCTGGTAGAGCCGGTGTAACGCCACCCTCGGCGGGGAACTCAGACTAGCTGAGGGTCGTACGGACGTTCGATCCCTCGATGGAGTGAAGCACACATCACGTTCCCTTCGAGGCATGAACCATTTAGGCTCCGGGCACGTCCTCATCAACAACCGGCAACCCAGCCGGGAGGACCGACCCCCAAGACCGCGCGAACCCGTACGCACCAGACCACGCACTACGGCACATTCGCCGCCAACCGGCAACACCCAGCCATCCGGAAAGAAATTTTCGACGGAAAGCCACGAGCGGGAACGAATTCGGCCTGGTTGGATGTTGACCCTGGTACGACAGCTCGTCGAGCTAGAGAAGAGGCGACGTGACTACTGTTCTGACCCCCGCGAGCCCGCTGACGGCCGCCGATCGCTGCGACCGATGCGGCGCCCAGGCATACCTGCGCGTCGTCCTGCTGAGCGGCGGAGAACTGCTCTTCTGTGCCCACCACGGGCGCAAGTTCGAGCCGGAACTCAAGAAGATCGCCGCTGAGATACAGGACGAGACGGAGCGGCTCACCTCCGTTCCCGGCACCTCTGCCACTGAAGAGCGCTGAATCTCGCACCCACCCGACGAGCCAGCCCCGGCACAGGCCGGTTGACGGGCGGCTGCTTCCCCAGGGGAGCGGCCGCCCGTTCTCGTACCCGGAAAGGCACCCCGGGCGCTCTCAGGAGCGCTCGGGGGCCTTCTCGGGCTCGTCCGCGGCCCGCTCCAGCGTGCGCACGACCTGGGAAACCCGTGCGTAGACACCCGGAGTGCCCGCCTGCCCGCAGCCGCTCCCCCAGCTCACCAGCCCGATCAGCCGTCCCCCGGCGACCAGCGGGCCGCCGCTGTCGCCCTGGCAGGCGTCCGGCCCTCCGGTGGCCTTCTCCCGTGCAGAGCATGGAGGTGGCGCGGTAGGTGCCGTTCCGGCCGCCCGGATGCGCGCGGCTGCACAGGTCGTCAGCCGGCGCATGCACCCGCGCGGCGCGCAGCCGGTTCGCATAGGCACCGCCGCCGCTGAGGTCCCCCCAGCCCGAGACCATGGCTTCGGTGCCGGCCGCATACGCCGGGTCACCCGCCCCGCCATGGGCGCCTCGAAGGCCCAGACTCATTCAGCCCCCGATGGCCCGCAGCACGAAGGCCCGGCCCCCACGAGGGGAGCCGGGCCTTCGGTGTCCGTGCGGACTCGACCTAGTCGAGGTAGTCGCGCAGCACCTGCGAACGCGACGGGTGGCGCAGCTTCGACATGGTCTTCGACTCGATCTGGCGGATGCGCTCACGCGTCACGCCGTAGACCTTGCCGATCTCGTCCAGGGTCTTCGGCTGGCCGTCGGTGAGACCGAAGCGCATCGAGACGACACCGGCCTCGCGCTCCGACAGGGTGTCGAGCACCGAGTGGAGCTGCTCCTGGAGGAGCGTGAAGCTGACGGCGTCGGCGGGGACGACGGCCTCGGAGTCCTCGATGAGGTCACCGAACTCGCTGTCGCCGTCCTCGCCCAGCGGGGTGTGCAGGGAGATGGGCTCGCGGCCGTACTTCTGGACCTCGATGACCTTCTCGGGGGTCATGTCGAGTTCCTTGGCCAGCTCCTCCGGGGTGGGCTCGCGGCCCAGGTCCTGGAGCATCTGACGCTGCACGCGCGCGAGCTTGTTGATGACCTCGACCATGTGCACCGGGATACGGATGGTGCGGGCCTGGTCGGCCATCGCGCGGGTGATCGCCTGACGAATCCACCAGGTGGCGTACGTGGAGAACTTGTAGCCCTTGGTGTAGTCGAACTTCTCGACCGCGCGGATCAGACCGAGGTTGCCCTCCTGGATGAGGTCCAGGAAGAGCATGCCGCGGCCGGTGTAGCGCTTGGCCAGGGAGACCACCAGACGGAGGTTGGCCTCCAGGAGGTGGTTCTTGGCCCGGCGGCCGTCCTCGGCGATGATCTCCAGCTCGCGCTTGAGCTTCGGCGCGAGCTTGTCGGAGTTGGCGAGCTTGTCCTCGGCGAACAGACCCGCCTCGATGCGCTTGGCCAGCTCGACTTCCTGCTCGGCGTTGAGCAGGGGGACCTTGCCGATCTGCTTCAGGTAGTCCTTGACCGGGTCGGCGGTGGCGCCGGCCGCGGCGACCTGCTGCGCGGGCGCGTCGTCCTCGTCCTCGTCGGACAGCACGAAGCCGGCGGCCTCGGTGCCCTCGGGCTCGTCGGCGGCCTTGGTCTCCTCGACGACCTCGTCCTCGAGAAGCTCGGCGTCGTCCTTCTTGGCGCTGGTCTTCTTGGCCGCCGTCTTCTTGGCCGTGGTCTTCTTCGCGACCGTCTTCTTGGCGGTGGTCTTCTTGGCAGCGGCCTTCGCGACGGAGGCAGCGTCGTCGGCGTCCTCACCCGTGGCGGCGGCCGGAGCGGCCGTGGCCTTGCGGGTGGTCACCGTCTTCGCCGCGACCGTCTTGGTGGCGGTGCGCTTGGCCGGGGTCTTCGCTGCGACGCTCTTGCGGGTGCGCTTGGGCTCTGCGGCACTGACCATCAGCGTCACACCCTCTTCCTCAAGGATCTGGTTGAGGCTGCGCAGTACGTTCTTCCACTGAGTGGCCGGAATCTGGTCAGCTTCGAAGGCCCGACGCACATCGTCGCCGGCGATCTGCCCCTCAGCCTTTCCCCGCTCAATGAGCGCCATGACAGAGACGGACTCGGCGATCTCCGGCGGGAGCGTACGGGATGTGCTGGCCGACACGAACAACCTCTCGGAACGTTGGAAAGCGGCTTCCGGCACCGTCCGTCATGGACAGGAGCCGACCACCGGCCTGGGGATGGGCCGACGGCGCGGGCGGGGCCGGGAAGAGACACAGCGCCTGGCACGGCGTCCGTATTCCCTTCGCGGCTGTTCACCTCTTAGGTCATCGCGCTGTTTCCGGGAGCGTTACGCCCAATCCGCGTGGCCCGAGTCACACCCTCCCGACAGCCAAACGCGATCACATGTGAACGAAGCGGTCCGCTGCCGATTTCCGTCTTGATCACTTCGCCGGTCCGGGTGGCCTGTCGTACCGCCGGACTCGGCCGGATTCCAGGGAGTCCGGCCGAGTCCGGCGACGGCGGGACCCGGTCGCGGTACCGCCATCTCGATCACTGGAGCGCGCCACGGGCGAGCGCGCCGTCCGTGTCCCCGTCAGTGCTCGCGCGGCGCGGGGACCACGCGCTCCACCTCGGGGTGGACGGTGAGGAGCTGGCGCATCGCGCCCTCGGCCACGGCGCCGTCGCCGCTGCCGAGCCCCTCCACGATCCGCGCGTGCTGGGCGACGGACGCCTCGGTCGGCCGCTCACAGCCGGTGGCGGGGCCACCGGAGACCTGGAGGGCGGCGGAGACGATCCCGGACAGGTGGTCCAGCATCCGGTTGCCCGCGACCTGGATGAGCAGCGCGTGGAATTCGGCGTCGGCCCGCGAGAAGGTCAGCGCGTCACCCTGGGCGAGGGCGTGGCTCATGATCTCCACCAGGTCGACGAGGCGCTGCTGCACGTCCTCGCGGCCGTGCCCCGCGGCGAGGCGGGCGGCGAGCGGCTCGATCGTCCAGCGCAGTTCGTTCAGCTCGCGGCGCTGGTCGTCGCGCTGCGGGCCGAAGGCGCGCCATTCGATGATGTCCGGGTCGAGCAGGTTCCAGTCGCTCACCGGGCGCACGCGGGTGCCCACGTTCGGCCGGGCACTCACGAGGCCCTTGGCCTCCAGGACCCGGAGGGACTCGCGCACCACGGTGCGGGAGACCTCGAAACGCTGGCCGATCTCCTCCGGCACCAGCGGGCGGTCGGCACCCAGGTCGCCGGAGACGATCATCTGACCGAGCTGCTGGACGAGCTGGCCGTGCAGTCCGCGCCCGCGACTGCCCGCGGCGCGCCGGCCCACGCGGCCCAGGTCGGAATCGGCGCCCTCCCAGGCGGGCGCCGTCACACGGTCGGCCATCGGGGCCTCGGCGTAGGGGTAGCGGTCGAGTTCGCCCGGTCCGGCGAGGCCGGAGTCGGCGGAGCGGGCGGCGGTCATCATGGTGTGCGCAAGGGTACTCACGCATCTTTTGTCGGCGTTGCCTTCAACTGCCTTGAGGGCTTTGGTGAAAAGCACACGAAAGGGTGATCGCTCACCCCGTCGCAATTGACGCCTTATCGGAAATAAACGGGCTTTCTGTGGGGAGTTGTGTGCACAGCGGCTCGGAAACCGCACCTCATGGCGTCATCTCGCCCTGGCGCGCAGCGTCGTGATCAAGTACGCGCACAGCAGCGCGGTGAGCGACAACGTCATTGCGCCACCCACGGGTTGGGCGATCACTCGCGCAAGTCCCAGCAGATAGCGCTCCCCCCCGAAGGGCCACTGGAGCAGCAGAACCTCCCGCATCCGCACGTGAATCCCGGCCGCGACTCGCACATATGAGCCTTCGAAGAACCGGTGCACGAGCGGGACGACGGCCACCGGCACCGCGAGTACGGCCGCCAGCCCCGCCGTCGTGGACCGGAACACCCCGGCCGCCAGCACGCCGGCCCACGCGCAGCCGACCACGAGCGCCAGCCAACTCGCACACAGCGGCAGCCAGTCTCCGGGGACCTGGACCAATTCCCGTCCGTAGACGAGATAGAGAAGCTCGGCGTCGCAGCCCAGCGCGAGAAAGGCCAGCATCGCGGCGGTGATTCCGGAGACGAACAGCTTCGCGGTGAGGAGCCCCAGCCGTCGGGGAACGGTGCCCCGGTCCGCCGCCAGCGCGGGATGCCGGAACTCGTCTCCGAAAGCGAGCGCGCCGAGCAGCCCCGCCGCGAGCGCGACCGGGGGCAGCGGCAGTTCGCGCGGCCAGGCGGCGAACAGGCGTGCCTGAGGGGTGTGCCCGATACGGGCCAGCACCACGGCGGTGATCGCGGACACGACGAGGACGGCACCGCAGACGACGAAGCCGGTGCTGATCCCGGTGGCGCGCCGTAGTTCGTAGCGCAGGGGACGGAGGGGGCCGCGTACGGAGCGGACGGCGACGGGGAGCGGCAGGGGTTCGGGGGCCTCCGCGGTCTCGGCTTCCTCCGGCTCCGCGGCACCCTCAGGCACCGCAGCGTCTTCGGCCGGTGCCGGCCGCTCCTCCCCGAGGGTCTCCGGCCGCATGTCACCCACCTCATGCGCGAGTTGATGGATGAGGATGCCGTTCCGAAAGGCGGTCTCACCGACGTCGGCCATCGTGCTGCCGTACACGGAGAGGCGGTTGCCCTCCTCGCGGACGACCTCCACGGAACGCCGCTCGCTGCGCGCCTCCGCGGTGAGCAGGTGAGCCAGGCGTGCGGCATGGGGGCTGCGGACGGCTACTCGCGGCCGGAGCCGGGTACGGGCGAACTCCACCGCCTCCAGGTCGGCGGCGACCCGCCCCGCCTCCAGGGTGACGACGTGATCGGCGTGCCGGGCGGCCTCCTTGGGGTCGGCGGTCGTGAGGAGTACGGCGCCACCCCGGTCGGCGTACGCCCCGAGGGCGGAGTGCAGCCAGCGTGCCTCCGGTGCGGAGAGTCCGGCGGCCGGTTCGTCCAGCACGAGGGTGTGCGGGTCGGGCAGCAGGGCGCAGGCCAGGCCGAGCCGGCGGTCCATCCCGAGGGACAGGGTGCCGAGCCGTTCCTCGCGGAGGCTGACGAGGCCGACCTCTTCCAGCACTTCGTCGGCCCGCCTGGCCGGGACGCCGGCCGCCGCGCAGAGCATCCGCAGGTGGTTGCGGACCGTGCGGGAGGGGTGTCCCGGTACATCGCCGAGGAGGACGCCGACTTCGCGTGAGGGGTGGGCGATGCAGTGCAGCGGGCGCCCCCTGAAGTAGGCGATGCCGCGCCCTCGCTGGAGTTCGAGCATCAATCTGAGCACCGTCGTCTTGCCCGCGCCCCCCGCTCCGAGCAGGGCGGTCACCTGGCCGGAGTGCGCTTCGAAGGAGACGTCCTCGACGGCGGGCGGCTGGTCTTTGAGGGAATCACTGGTCAGTCCGACAGCCTGGATCACCTGACGGAAGATAGCGCGCTATGCCGGGTTTTCCAGGTATCACCTCTTCTGTCCGGCAGTTGTTCGGCGGAGGGTCAACCTGCATGGCTCACTTGCCCGATGAGCGTCCCGCGCGCGACCGCTCCCCAACTGCGGCGCCCGTGATGATCCGACGCCCGGCCTCAGACCTCGGGACGGAGCATGGGGGGGTTGAGCAGAGTGGCGCCGCCCGCCCTGAAGAGCTGTGCGGGGCGGCCACCCTGGCGTGTGGTGGTGCCGCCCGTGGGGACGAGGAAGCCGGGCGTGCCGGTGACCTTGCGATGGAAGTTGCGGGGGTCGAGCGCCACGCCCCAGACGGCCTCGTAGACCCGGCGCAGCTCACCGACCGTGAACTCCGGCGGGCAGAACGCGGTGGCCAGCGAGGAGTACTCGATCTTGGAGCGGGCGCGCTCCACTCCGTCGGAGAGGATCAGGGCGTGGTCGAAGGCCAGGGGCGCCCTCGGTTCGCCGTCACGGCCGTAGCCTCCCTGCTGGAGCAGCTCCTCCACCGGTGCCCAGCGCGCGTTGCTCGCGTCGCCGCCCGCACGCGGGGCGGGCAGGTCGGGAGCGAGGGCGAGGTGGGCGACGCTGACCACACGCATACGCGGATCGCGCTTCGGATCGCCGTACGTGGCGAGCTGCTCCAAGTGGGCACCGTGGTCCTGGGCCGGAGCCGCCGGATCGTGGGCCCGGAGTCCCGTCTCCTCTGCCAGCTCGCGCGCCGCCGCCTGGGCGAGGTCCTCGTCGTCCCGTACGAAGCCGCCGGGGAGCGCCCACCGCCCCTGGAAGGGCGACTCGCCCCGGCGTACCGCCAGCGCACACAGGGCGTGGCGGCGCACGGTCAGCACGACCAGGTCCACGGTGACGGCGAAGGGCGGGAACGCTGACGGGTCGTAGGGCATGCCGCGATCATAGTCGTCTTCCTGACGATAAACACTCCGTTCGCTGGGAGGATCGGTGAATCCGCTGGGCCTCCGACGGAGGGATCGGGTAGTCCGGGGCGCCCGCTCAGCCGTCCTCCCCGTCGTGACACGACTTGCCGACTCCGGAGGGGGTGGGGCGTGAGCGGGTCGGGCGCCGGGTCTGGGCCTGCGCTGTCACTCATACACATCT
>NZ_MUNH01000868.1:0-1177 GCF_002154615.1 Streptomyces recifensis | reverse complement strand
CGGTCCCACAGGAACCAGAAGCGCTTCTGGCCGGGCGCGCCGAACAGGTACAGCACCATGGTGTCGTTGAGGCTGATCCGGCCGAAGTCGAAGGCGACGGTGGTGGTCGACTTCGCGGCGACGCCGCTGGTCTCGTCGATGCCGACGCCGGCCTCCGTCATCACCTCCTCGGTGTTCAGCGGCCGGATCTCGCTCACCGAGCGGACCAGCGTGGTCTTGCCGACGCCGAAGCCGCCCACGACGACGATCTTCAGCCCGGTTTCCGCCGCGTCGGCCAGTGGCGTGCGGTGGGCGGGCAGCTCAGAGATTGCGGAGCCCATGGAGCACTTCCTTGAGAAGGGCGGGGTCGGGGAGCGAGGGGTTCACGGGTGGGTGGCGTGCGGTGATCCGGCCGGTGTCGAGCAGGTCGGCCAGCAGGATGCGGACGACCGTGATCGGCAGTTCCAGCTCGGCGGAGATCTCCACCACCGAGGTGGGGTGCCGGCACAGGGTCAGGATGCGGCTGTGCTCCGACTGCATGCCCGTGGCCGGCTGGCACTCCGCGACGATGAGCGTGACCAGGTCCAGGGTGTCGTCGACGCTGCTGCGTCCGTTCGTGACCGTGTAGAGCCGGTCGGGGGCACCGGTGTCCACCGGCTTGCGGGTCACGGCCGGGTACTCCCCTGGAACGGCTGCCTGGGCGCGGCCCGCAGATGCTCGCCGATCTTGTCGACCAGCCCGGTCATCTCCTCACCGAGGCGGCCGGGGTCGGCGTCCTCGGCGGCGACGACCGCGAGGTGCGCGCCCTCACCGGCGCCGACGATGCACAGCAGGCCGCCGTGGAAGGCGGTCATGGCGTGGAGCACGCCGCCGGAGCCGTCGCCGAACTCCACGGACGCGCCGTGGGACAGGGCCTGGAGGCCGGAGCAGATCGCGGCGAGCTGGTCGGCCTGGTCCGCGGCCAGGTCGGGGGTCCAGCACAGCTTGAGGCCGTCGCGTGAGAGGACCAGGGCGTGCCGGGCACCGGGCGTCTGCTCCAGCAGGTTCTGCAGTAGCCAGACGAGGCTGTTGTCGGTGGTCTGCATGATGGGTGATGGGACGGTGGTGTCCGGCTGTTGGGTCACCGGCCCGTTCCTCCAATCTCATGGGCACGAGGGGGGTGTGGCTGCCGGGCGCGGGCCCGGCAGCCACACCCCCC
>NZ_MUNH01000867.1:0-1142 GCF_002154615.1 Streptomyces recifensis | reverse complement strand
GTCGACGCCCCGCTCCCCCAGCGCCGGGGCGTCGACCCCGTGCGGGTGCGGCTGCCCGTGGACGGGGCGTGGGCCACGGTGCGCGAGCACCTGGTGGCGCGGCTGACGGGCGCCGGTCCGGGCGCGGTGGAGGCGATGTTCCACGCCGGGGCGGTGGTGGGTGCCGACGGATCGCCGGTGGCGCCGGACGCGCCGTACCGGCCGGGGATGTTCGTGTGGTTCCACCGCGAGCTGCCGCCGGAGGTGCCGGTGCCGTTCCCGGTCGAGGTGGTGTACCGGGACGAGCACATCGTCGTCGCCGACAAGCCGCACTTCCTGGCCACCACCCCGCGCGGCTCCCATGTCCGTCAGACCCTGCTCGCCCGCCTCCGCCACGACCTCGGCCTGCCCGGGCTCGGCGCCGCGCACCGGCTGGACCGGCTCACCGCCGGACTGGTGCTGTTCACCGTCCGCCCCGGCGAACGCGGCGCCTACCAAGGGCTGTTCCGCGACCGCCGGGTGCACAAGGAGTACGAGGCCGTCGCCCGGCACGACCCGGAGCTGGAGCTGCCGCGGACCGTGCGCAGCCGGATTCTGAAGGAGCGCGGGGTGCTGGCCGCGCGGGAGGTGGCGGGCGAGCCGAACGCGGTGACGCGGGTGGAGATCGACGCCCACCGCGAGCGGGACGGGCTGGCCCGGTACCGCCTGCTGCCCGCCACCGGCCAGACCCACCAGCTCCGGGTGCACCTGAACTCGCTCGGCGTCCCCATCCTCGGCGACCCCCTCTACCCGGAGGTGGCCCCGGCCACCGCGCCCGGCGACTTCCGCCGCCCCCTGCAACTCCTGGCCCGCAGGCTGGAGTTCACCGATCCGCTGACCGGCACCCGGCACCGCTTCGTCAGCGGACGCACCCTCCAGGCGTGGACGTCGCCCGCGGAGTGGGCGGGCGCCTGACCGGCGGGGCCTACTCCCCCAGCAGCCACCGCCACATCCGCTGCCAGCGGCTCGGCGGCGCGCTCCCGGCCGACGCGCGCCCGGACCCGGCCGGCTCGGCGGGCGTGGCCGGCTCCACCCGCTCCGCTCCCGCCACCGGCTGCGCCACCTTGTCCTCCGGATGCTCCTCCAGCCACGCGCGCGGCTGCGGCACCGGTGCCTCGGCCCGG
>NZ_MUNH01000866.1:0-911 GCF_002154615.1 Streptomyces recifensis | reverse complement strand
TCAGTGGCGAACCGGCGGGCCGCCGGGAGGACGGCTTCTTCAACCAGAGCTGAGGCGGGGCCGTTCACCGGCCCCGCCCCCCAGGGGGCTCACCGGAAGGCGTCGAGCCCGGTGAGCGCCTTGCCCAGCACGAGCTGGTGCATCTCCACGGTGCCCTCGTAGGTGAGCACCGACTCCAGGTTCGTCGCGTGCCGCATCACGGGATATTCGAGGGAGATCCCGTTGGCGCCGAGGATCGTCCGCGCCGTCCGGCAGATCTCGATGGCCTCGCGGACGTTGTTCAGCTTGCCGAAACTGATCTGCTCGGGCCGCAGCCGCCCGGCGTCCATCCGCCGCCCCAGATGGTGGGCGAGCAGGATTCCCTTGTGCAGCTCGACCGCCATGTCGGCGAGCTTGGCCTGGGTGAGCTGGAAGCCCCCGATGGGCCGCCCGAACTGCTCNNGGCAGCCGTACGTCGTCCAGCACGAGTTCGCTGGTGACCGAGGCCCGCAGCGACCACTTGTGCTTGATCTCCGGCGCCGAGAAGCCGGGCCGGTCGGTGGGGACGACGAAGCCCCGGATGCCGTCCTCGGTGCGCGCCCAGACCACCGCGACCCCGGCGACCGAGCCGTTGGTGATCCACATCTTGCGCCCGTTGAGCACCCAGTCTCCCCCACCGTCCCGCTTGGCGAACGTGCGCATGCCGGCCGGGTCGGAGCCGTGGTCGGGCTCGGTCAGCCCGAAGCAGCCGATGACCTCGCCGGAGGCCATGCGGGGCAGCCACTCGTTCTTCTGCTCCTCGCTGCCGTACCGGTGGATCGCGTACATGGCGAGCGAGCCCTGGACCGAGACCAGGGAGCGGATGCCGGAGTCGGCGGCCTCCAGTTCCAGGCAGGCTAGGCCGTACTGCACGGACGACGCGCCCGCGCAGC
>NZ_MUNH01000865.1:0-1416 GCF_002154615.1 Streptomyces recifensis | reverse complement strand
AACCGCGCCCCCGTATAAGCAGCCCCGCCCTCCAGCCCGAAGTAGCTCCGCAGATTGCCCACAGCATGCTCGGAGCCCAGATGGCTCCGCACTATCTCACTCAACCCCGCATCCACGCCGCGAACCCCTCCACCAGCCCCTCATAGAACCGCTCGTCCGGCACCGCCCCCGGATTCTTGCTCGCGTCGTAGAAGGCGACGTTGGGGAACTTGGCGCCAGTGGAAGCGTTGAGATTCTTGTAGAAAGCGAGCTTGCCCCGGCCGAAACCCACGAAGAGCCAGAACACCCCGAGAGACGCGGTGTTCTGGAGGAGGGACCGCACCTCGGCCTTGTCCCAGGGCTCGTCCCCGACCTGGGTCACCATGAACGCCGGGTCCTGCGCGCCGGACTCCCGGTAGTGGCCCACCGCGTGCCGCATCGCCGCCGCGACATTGCCCCAGCCCCAGTCGACCTGGGTGTGCAACTGGTCGATGCGTCCCCGGTAGTTGTCGAGCCGTATGTCCTCCAGGAACGGCTGGTCCCCACTGGAGAAGAGGACGGGGACAGTGCCGTCGTCGTCCAGGTTGGCCGAGAGGGCCAGCACCCGTTCCGCGAAGGCCTGGACCGCGAACGACTCGTACAGCTCCTCCATGTTCCAGCCGTGGTCCAGGAGCAGATACACCGCCGCCCGTCGCTGCCCGATGCCCCGCACCGCCAGCGCCCTGGACGCCTGCCGGGCCGGGGCGACCAGGGCCGGCGACACCCGCTCCACTTTCGCCAGGTCCACCACGGCGCCCGACGCCCTCGGTGTCCGCACGGGAACCGGGGCGGGCGCGGGAGGCTCCACATCGACGCCGTAATCGGTGGCGAGGCCCGCCAGCCCGGACGCGTAGCCCTGGCCCACGGCCCGGACCTTCCAGCCGACGTCCCGCCGGTACAGCTCGGCGAGGACGACCACCGTCTCCCCCGCGGTGAAATCCGGTGCGGTGAAGGAAAGTTCGGTGCCACCCGGCTGAGTGATCGTGAGTACGGGGGCGCGGGTGAAGACCCCGCCCGGCTGCCCCGGATCGACGCTGACGACCACGGCCACCCGGTCCACGTCGGCGGGCACGCGGCCGAGGTCCGCCGTCACCACCGAGCCCGCGACCGATACGCCGTCCTGAACCGGATGGTTGTAGAAGACCAGGTCGTGGTCGTCCCGCACCTTGCCCCCCGCCCCCAGCAGCAGCGCCGAGACATCGGACGCGGGCCCCTGCACCGAGACCGCCAGCAACACCGGCGCCAACGACAACGGCGCGTTCTCCCCCTTGCGCAACGATGTCGCCCGCATACGCCCCCCTTGCTCGCAGGGAGGACACGCTAGCCCCCTACCGCCCGGCCATGACGGCTTTTGACGGAATTCGGCTCGGCTCGGAGAGGCAGACCCCCGCACCCCCG
>NZ_MUNH01000864.1:0-2140 GCF_002154615.1 Streptomyces recifensis | reverse complement strand
GTTGATCTGGAAGCCGTTCGGACCGCGCTGCTCGCTCCGCACGGCGGGGCCGATCCCGGCGGCGGTCCGAACGGCTTCCAGATCAACAAGACGGCCCGCTACGCCGGGATCACCGACGCCGACACCCGTCCGGACGCCTGGCGCCTGGTCCTCACCGGCCCGGCCGGCACGGTCCGGCTCAGCCGGGCCGAGCTGCTCCGCATGCCGCAGCACAGCTCGTCGCTGCCGATCGCCTGTGTCGAGGGGTGGTCCACGGCGGACCAGTGGTGGCGCGGGGTGCGGCTGCGCGACCTCGCCGCGCTCGCCGGGTACGAGGGCGATCCGCCCGACGTGCTAGTGGAGTCGCTCCAGCGGCACGGGGCCTTCCGGCGGGCGGCGTTGCGGGCCAACCAGGTGTCCGACCCGCGCTCCCTGCTCGCCCTGTACGTCAACGGCGAGGAGTTGTCGCCCGACCACGGCTATCCGGCGCGGATCATCGTGCCCGCCGCTCCCGGCGTCCACAACACCAAGTGGGTGGGCCGGCTGACCTTCGGAGACCTGTGATGCGCCTGCCGACCTTCCGTGTCCCGCTCGGGAGTCCGCTGCAACTGCTGTTGCTGGTCTGCTCGTTCGCGCTCGCCGCCTACGCCGGTGTACGGCTGCTCTCCGGCGACTGGCTCGGGGTGGTGCTCTGGTTCGCCGGGGCGGCGCTGCTGCACGACCTGGTGCTGCTGCCGCTCTACTCCGCGCTCGACCGCACGCTGCGGGCGGGGACCGCCGCGCGGTGGACGCTCTACGTACGCGTGCCCGCCGTGCTGTCCGGGCTGACACTCCTGGTGTGGTGCCCGCTGATCCTCGGCCTGTCGGCCGACCGCTACCGGTCGGCCACCGGGCTCGACCCGGACGTGTTCCTGCTCCGCTGGCTGCTCATCACGGCCGTGCTCTTCGGCGGCTCCGCCCTCCTGCTCGTCCTGCGGCTGCGCAGGGCCACGAAGCACCGCTCGCCGTCCGTCCACTGAACGGTCTCCGGCCAGCCCCCGCGCCGCGCGAGTTCCAGCAGCGCGGGGGTGCCGATACGGGCCCAGGGGAACGGCTCGCCCACCGCTCCCCCGCCGTGCGTCACGTCCACCACGCACACCCGGGCCCGCTCGTCCACGTCTCCGGGCACCGTCTCGACGACCAACAGGCCTTTCGGGGACAGGAGTTCACGCATCCGGGCCAGCAGGGCGGCCACATCGCCGCCGATGCCCACATTGCCGTCCATGAGCAGCACCGTGCCCCAGTTCCCCTCGCCGGGCAGCGGGTCGAACACCGAGCGGTGCAGCGCCTGCCCGCCGAGCGTGTGGGTACGGGCCACCGCCGCCTCGCTCACGTCGACACCCAGTGCGCTGCGGCCGCGCGCGGCGAGTTCCGCCACCAGCCGGCCGGGGCCGCAGCCCACGTCGAGCACCGTCCCCTCGCAGCGGTCCAGCACCGCCCGGTCCACGGCGTCGGCGGCCGCGCACCAGCGTTCCACGTCCAGCGGCAGCAGCCAGCCGTCGCCGCGCCGCAGGAACAGCGGGCCCCGGCCGGTGCGCAGCGCGGTGGCGTACGGGTCGGAGGCCGCCCAGGCGGGCGCGGTCGCGGTGCTCATGCTGCTCCGGAGTGGGTGAAGGCCGCCAGACGCGCGGCGAAGACGGTGTCCGGGGCGAGAGCGGCCACGGCGTGGGCATCGGCGGCGGTGTCGACGTCCCGCAGCCGGGGCAGCTCACGCACCCGCAGCCCGGCGGCGGCCAGCCGCTCGCGCTGCACGCTCCCCGTCTCGGGTACGGACATCGGAACGCCCCGCAGCAGCCCGGGCTCGGGGCGGGCCAGGCCGAGGGCCCAGAAGCCGCCGTCCTCGGCCGGGCCGAAACGGGCGTCGCAGTCGGTGAAGTCCGGGGTCAGCAGGTCGGGAGTGATCTGCGGGGTGTCCATGCCGACCAGCAGAGCGGGCCCGGTGCAGCGCGCGAAGGCGTCCGCGAGCCTTTCGTCGAGGCCGCCGCCGCACTGCGGGACGACCTCGAATCCAGCGGGCAGCCAGGGCCCCGGCCTCCCGTCCAGGACCAGTACCCGGCGCGTCGCGGGCGCGGCGGCCACCGCGCGCAGGGTGTCCGTGAGCGCGGCCTCGGCGAGCGCGGCG
>NZ_MUNH01000863.1:0-802 GCF_002154615.1 Streptomyces recifensis | reverse complement strand
GTCCTCGCCTTCACCCCCGAACCCGCCACCCGCTCCCAGCTCAGCCTCACCTGGGGCGTGGAGACCTTCCTCGGGCCCCACGTCGACTCCACCGACGCGATGGTCGACCAGGTCGACGAGCTGCTCCTCCGCTACGGCCGCTGCGAAAAGGGCGACGTCGTCGTCATCACCGCCGGCTCCCCACCCGGCCTGTCCGGCACCACCAACCTGGTCCGCGTCCACCACATCGCGGAGGACGACAGCCCGAAGTAGGGGGGTCAGTGCTTGGGGCCCACGTGGGCGTCCATCAGGGCGACGGAGGCTTTGCGGGCGACGGAGATGTTCTGCCGGTTCGCGCGCTTCCACTCCACCCCGACCCGGTCGAGCGCGGCCGTGAAAAGGCCCGTGATGTCGTCCGACAGGTTGGTGAAGAAGTACCGCGGATATTCGTAGCGCCGCGTCTCCCCGCCCACGGCCCGGGTCGTCCAGTTGGTGACCCGGCAGCCGTCGGAGTGGATCAGACCCCGGATGAACTCCCAGGGGTGCGCGTCGACGATCTCCCGCTGCCAGGGCTCCAGGGCGATCGGCCGCTCGTGTTTCTTCCCCGGGCCGTGCTGTGGGAAGAGACAGGGCCAGTGCTTGCTGCAGGAGGTGACCTGTCGGCAGCCCTGCTGCCGCACCTGACAGACCTTGTTGCCCGGCATGACGGCCCCCATGGCCTCGGTGCAGGCGTCGATCAGCCCCGGCCAGGCCTCGGCGCAGGCGATACGGAGCGAGTGGACCCCGCGCTTCAGCCGGCTGATGCGCGGGGTCCACTCGCTCC
>NZ_MUNH01000862.1:0-664 GCF_002154615.1 Streptomyces recifensis | reverse complement strand
GCCGGGACCGTCGCCCGCAGTGCCGAGACGGCCGGGGTGTCGCCGGTGCTGCTGATGACCGTCCTGCACAACGAGGCGTACAAACCGCACCACCCGCTCCTCGAACGCCTCTGGCAGTGGTGGAAGCCCGGCGCGTCCTTCGGCGTGGCCAACATGCACCGGGCGGCCTTCGAATCGGTCCGGCGCGCGTACGGCCTGTCGGGGCGCTGGGAGGACCTCCGGGACGATCCCGCGTTCGCCGTCCGCGTCGCGGCCCTGCACCTCAGGGACCTCGACCGGGCTCTTCCGCGCACCCATGTGCGCCGCTACACCCGCGACGAGCTGCTCGCCCTCGGCTACAACGCCGGCGAACGGAACATGCGGGCCTTCGCGCGTGGCGTGCCCCCCGGCCCCATGGCGCGGTCGTACCTGCGGCGCTACCGCGAGTACCGGGGCCGCGCCGTCGACGCGCTGGCCGAGGGCGGCAGACCCCGCGACCCGGACACGGTCGCGGGCTGAGCCGCCGGCCGCCGTCGCCCACCGGATGCAGACGGCCGCTTTCTGGGTGACGGTAGTCGCAGGGGCCCGCCGGCACGCAGCGCGCCGCCGGAGGGTCCACCACGGCGACGGCGAGGAGGAACTGTGGCTACTTCCGATCACCAGCACGAGGGCCCCGCGGACGGCG
>NZ_MUNH01000088.1:0-5146 GCF_002154615.1 Streptomyces recifensis | reverse complement strand
CTCCCCACGGGAGGGTCGGTGGCCGCCCGCACACGAACTACCCACAAGGCACGGCAGGCAGCCCGACCTGGACTGCGGAGCGGACGCAAAGGCGCGGCGCCCCACCTTGCCCGTTCTGATCCCCTGGATGAGCCGATCAAGGGCCGTCAGCCGGAAGGGGCCCGCCGTAAGCCGCGGGGGAGTGACCGCCGATTCCCTGGTGGGGTCTAGGTATTTCCCCTGCGCCACCAGTAGTCGGGGTTAGCCATTTCGCCGCCGGCGGACCGGCGATCAGCTGACTCGGGCCGGCCCGAGGCATCCGTGGGAGGGGCGCGGTGCGCCGCCTCCCTGGGGACTTCCGGCAGGGGAGTGGTGAGGGGCGTCCCGGTTACAGCCCGCAGGAGCCGCGGTCGAGGTGGAAGTAGCGGGCGTTGGCCCAGCGGCACAGCCTGATGCCGACGGTGACGCCGACGATGGTGACCAAGGCGGGGAGGTATCCGCCGGCGACTTGGACGATCGGGATGGCCGGGCACCCGCCGGAGATCGCCCAGCCCGTACCGAACAGCACAGCACCCGGGATCACGCCGGCGTGGATGCGCCCGGGGGTGCGGCGGATGCGCAGCAGAGCGAACGCGCACACGATGATCACGACCGCGCCGGCGAAGGAGAGGAGCATCCGCAGGTCCTGGAAGGTGAACATGCGGTTCAGCTCGGCGTAGTCGCCGAAGCCGATGTTGGAGACGGTGAAACCGAGAGCCAGCCCGGTGATGATGTTGGCCAGCAGAATCGCGCCCCGAGTACGCATCAGATCACCTTCCACAGCAGGAACGACACCGCGACAGCGGTGCCGAAGAACACGGCGGTCGCCACGAGGCTGACCGGGCGCAGGCGACCGCAGCCGTTGAGTCCGTGGCCGGAGCTGCATCCGCCGGCCAGCCGAGTGCCGAAGCCGACGAGCACGCCTCCGACGAACAGCAGGGCAAGCATGGTGACCGGGTCGGCAGTGACCAGGTCGCGAAAGCCCGGTCCCATGTCGAAGCGGAGGTGGAACCTGCCCGAGGTGAGTGCGGCGATCAGCCCGCCGAGGAAGATCGACACCAGCAGGGCAGCCTGGGTGACCAACGGGGCTGGACCCGGGTCGGTGACCGGGGTGTCCTCACTCACCGTCGGCTCGGCATCCGCTTCGAGTGGCTGAGACGTCCCGTAGGCACCCGGCGCCAGTGTGGGCGCGCTCGGGCCGGTGCCGAAGTGTTCCGCCGTAGCCGCGGCCAGGGCTTCCGCCAGGGCACGGTCGTCGGCGAACTCCGCGTCCATCTCCTCCAGGCGTCGCTCCCTGCGCCAGTGCAGCACGCGGTCCCACGCGGACGACACCCCGAAGGACCGGTCCGTGGTGAGGGCATAGTTGATGGTGATCAAGGCGAGCCCGGCAGCGCCGGCCCACCAGGGCCAGTAGCCGCTCATGCGGGGCCTCCCATCCATTCGGTGAAGCGAGCCCACAAGCCGCGCTTGAGATCGCTCCCTTGCCGTGCGTGAGGGGACGGGCGGTCCTGGGGCAGGGGAAACTGAGCGGGCGGTGACGGCCGGTGGAGCGAGGCGGAGATCGGCGCAGATGCAGGCCCGTGCCCACTCCCGTTTCCTGGCACCGCCGCCGCAGGTCCTGACGGCTGGGGCGGCCGAGCCGGTTCGGGCAGCGACCAGGACGCGCTCTCGGATGCCCACGGACGGTGCTGGGGCGGTGCGGTCTGCCGGGGCTCTTGGCCGGCGGCGCCGGACCGGTCCGTAGCGGCGGACGCGTCATCGAGGTGCCGCGCGCGAGCTCCGTTGGGCAGCAGGCTGATCGGCACACGCTCCCCGGTCAGCGACATCTCGTAGCGCGCGCAGCCGAGCCACTGATCCTCGCTGTCGCAGTAGTAGTCGCGCCACCCCTGCAAGCTGGATCTGAGCAGGGGGAAAAGGGGGCAGCCTGCGGCGTGCGAGCAACTCACGTCGCTCCCTTCTGACCGGCGTACACCACTCATTCGCCTGAGCGGTCGCCCGTTCTCGGTTTCCTGCCCTCACCGCGCCAGGCCGACGATCTCAAAAGGGGACGGTGACGGCCTGTCAATGCGGAACGCCTTCCTTCATTGTTCGGCCGGGCGTGATCGAACCACTGTGCCGGTGCCTTGAGCAACCTCAGGGACATTCGCCATCGTGACCGTTCGACGTCGCTGCGTGAGATATGTCATGGGGCACCCCGGCCTTCCTGTCCCTCATAGAGGGATAAGGGCGCCAAAAGGCGCGGCGCGCCCGGAGATTGACGCGCCCATGGCCGGACCTGCGGCCGACGAGTGCCGGTAATTCATGGAGACCGTGTTCATTCGGAGATTCGTTGTGGTGAAGATGTGAAATCCCGCTGTGACGAAACTGTTGATATTACTGAGCCGACATCAGGGTCCGCGTCAACGGAGGAAACGATGTGCCAACGCGCTGTCTGCGGGGCGTGCCGGAAGGCGACTTACGAGGGTTGCGGACGACATGTGGAGCAAGTGCTCCGCGGGGTTCCGACACGTCAGCGATGCACGTGCGAGCCGGCGCCGCGCACGAGTGCACGCGCACAGCAGCCGGCACCTCCGTCGAGGCCGGCACAGGTCCGGCCGGACACCCAGCACGGCTGGTGGGGCCGTCTCGTCGCTTGGATGAAAAGCCCGGCGTGACGTCAGTACCCGCCGCGAGGCACCACTTGGCGCCGTGACGCCGTCATGGCGCGCCCTCCTCGCCGAGGAGTTCCTTCAGGGCCCGTGCCTCACCCGCACTCAGCCCGGTCACGAAGTGCTTGAGAGCGGCGATCGGGTCCGGCCCCCGGTCCAGGGCGTCGTGCATGGCCTCGGCGACCAGCTCGGCCGCGTCCCGCGCCGGCCGGTAGGCGCCGCGCCGCCCGTCCGCGTCCCGCAGTACCAGCCCTTTGCCGTACAGCCGACTGAGGATGGTGTGCACCGTGTTGTAGGCGAGCCCGCCGCCCAGTTCCGCCTGGATCTCGGCCGGGGTCAGGGGGCATTCCACCGCCCAGAGAGCGGCCAGAACCGCAGCCTCCAGCTCGCCCGCGTTACGTCGTTCGGACCTCTCGTGTGGGCCGCTGCCCGTCATGTCAGTCACCTTACAGAGGTGGGGAGAGAGCTTCTCGCCCTCCTCTAACCCTACAAGCCGTAGGGTGAAAGGCGACGTCCTACATGCTGTAGGGGAGTCGTTCCCGTGGCATGCGAAGACGAGAGGTGCGTGATGGCCGACGGCTCGAACGCCACGACAGCCGGCGCCCGGCGCATCGCCCCCTCGCCGTCGGCCGGACGGGCGTCCCGCGCCTGGGGCGAGCCGTGGCTGGCCGCGGTCGCGGCCGCCTTCACCCTCGCCCAGCTCGTCCTCGTTCGGCCGGGGTTCGGCCTCGGCTGGGACGAGACGGTCTACGTCAGCCAGGTCAGCGGCCACGCTCCCGCCGCCTTCTTCAGCGCGCCCCGCGCACGGGGCGTCCCTCTCCTCGTCGCCCCGATCACGTCGTGGTCCGACTCCACCGCCCTCCTCAGGGTCTACCTGGCCGTCCTGTCCGGCCTGGCCCTCTACTTCGCCCTGCGCGTCTGGCGAGCCCACGTCATGCCGCGCGTCCTGGCGCTGGCGGGCGCCCTGTTCGCCTCCTTGTGGGTCACTCTGTTCTACGGGCCGCAGGCCATGCCCAACTACTGGGTCGCCGTCGGCGCCCTGTCCTGCGTGGGCTGTTTCCTGCGCGCCCGCCTGAACGCGCGGGACCGGGCGGCCTGGTGGGGCCTCTTCGCAGGGGCGGCGCTGATGGCGTGGATGCGCCCGATGGACGCGGTGTACGTCGTACTGCCCCTGCTCGCACTCTCCCTGCGCCGCCCGCGTCTGCTGGCGGTGCCGGCCGCCGGACTGCTGGCGGGCGCCGGAGAGTGGGTGATCGAGGCGTACGCCAGTTACGGCGGTCTCGCGCAACGCCTTTCCGACGCCTCCCGCATCCAGGGTGGCCTGGGGTGGCACCTCGCCGCCCTCGACCAGCTGCGCAGTCTGGGCGGACGCACGCTGTGCCGGCCCTGCACCGGACCGGTACCCAGCCTGGTCGTGACACTCTGGTGGTTCGCGCTGCCGCTCCTGGCCGCCCTCGGCGCCGTGGCCGCGCTTCGTGCCCGGCGCGCGATGCCGGTCCTGCTCCCGGGGGTCTGCGCCGTCACGGCGGCCGTGCCCTACCTGTTCCTCATCGGTTACGCGGCCCCCCGCTTCCTGCTGCCCGCCTACGCCCTGCTCGCCCTGCCCGTCGCCTACGGCCTCGCGCACCTGGTCGCCGTTCCGGCCCGCGGGAGAGCGCGCACCCTCGCCGTGAGCCTGCTGGGAGTGCTCGCGGTGAGCCATCTGGCGGTGCAGAACGTTGTTCTGGAGCACACCGTCCACAGCTCAGCGGCCGCTCGCGTCGAGTGGTCCCGCACCGCCACCAGCCTGCACACGCTCGGCGTACGGCCTCCGTGCCTGCTGAGCGGCTACGAGGCCGTCCCGATCGCCTTCTACACCGGCTGTGGCTCCGCCCAGACCACAGGCCATGACGCCAGCACCACAGGGGCCGAACTCACCGAGGCAGCCCGCCGGACGCCCCTCGCCGTCCTCACCCCGCCGGGCGGCCGCCCGCCCGCTTACGCGCGAGGCTGGCCCGTGGAGCGGGTCGGCATTCTCCAGGCATACGTGGCTCCCCAGGTACGGCAGGGGCGCTGAACGGCATCACCGCGGCGACGGGCTGTCGATGACCGGGGGCCGGCGTCCGTACGGGCAGACGGGGGTTCCCCTTGCGGTACTTACCGCCGCCATCGGGAAACTCGCATTGGCACTGGGCGGCGCCCGAGAGCACGGTCACCGATGTCAATACTGAGGACCTCGGCTCCGACGGCGGCGGCTGAGGACCGGTCAAGCACCTGCCGTGACGGGCGCCGGTCGCAGCCGGGTGACGATCCTGTTCGCGGCGGTCTTCTGCAGCAGTCCGTAGGCGAGGACCGGCAGCAGCAGATGGGGTTTGTCGGGCAGGGACGTGCTGATCAGCACCGCGCTCGCGCTGCTGTTGTTCATGCCGCAGGCGAGCGTCAGCGACGAGGCAGTAGCCGCCTCCAGCCGCAGAAGGTGGGCGGCGGCCCGGCCGAGGACG
>NZ_MUNH01000861.1:0-574 GCF_002154615.1 Streptomyces recifensis | reverse complement strand
TGCTGAAGGTGTTCGCGGAGCTGGTGGGGGCGGGCGCGGCGGTGGCCGACCTGGGGTGCGGGCCGGGCCGGGTCACCGGGTTCCTCGCCGCCGAGGGACTCGACGTGTTCGGGCTCGACCTCTCCCCCGCCATGCTGGCCGTCGCCCGCCGCGAGAACCCCGGCCTGCGCTTCGAGCAGGGCTCCATGCTGGAGCTGGACCTCCCGGACGGGAAGCTGGCCGGTGTCGTGTCCTGGTACTCCAGCATCCACACCCCGGTGGAGCGGCTGCCCGCGCTGTTCGCCGAGTTCCGCCGCGTGCTGGCGCCGGGCGGGCATCTGCTGCTGGCCTTCCAGGCGGGCGAGGAACCCCGGCGCCACGACCGTCCCTGGGGCCACCCGGTCAGCCTGGACTTCCTCCGCCGCGACCCGGAGCGCATGGCCGCGCTGCTGGAGGAGGCGGGGTTCGCCCTCACCTCCCGCACGGTCCGCGCGCCGGGCCCCACCGAACCCGTACCGCAGGCGTACCTGCTGGCCCAACTGGGCTCTATGGCCCGGTGATCTGACCCGACCCCTCGTACAGCCCCTCCACCGCG
>NZ_MUNH01000860.1:0-1000 GCF_002154615.1 Streptomyces recifensis | reverse complement strand
ACGAGGGCGGCCGGGGTCTGCAACTCATCGCCTCGCTCTCGCAACGCTGGGGCACCCGCTACACACGGGACGGCAAGGCCATCTGGACGGCACAGCAACTGCCCGGTGACGACACGTTCGTCCCCACTTCGGAAGCGTTCGACGTGGACGCCATCCCGCCCCTGGGTGAGGAGCCCGACGCCGGATGACGCATCCCCCGTCCCTTGGGGTGGGGGCACAGGGCCCTGACCACCCGCTCCGGGTACTCACCCGGGAGCCCGCAGCGGAACTGAGTCAGTCGGCCGCTTCGACGTAGGACGCCAGGTTGGCCAGCGAGGAGGCGATCCCGGCCTCGTGGTCCGCTTGGTCGATGCCGGGTGGCACGCCTGTGGCGGTGACGGTCACCTCCGTCCCCTCACCGGCGGCAGTGAGATGCCACGTCATCGTCATGGTGCCTCCGTACGACGGATCGTCAGCCTCGAACACCGCCCGCTGCACCACGCGCTCCGGTGGCACCAGGGCGGCGAACTCGACGTCGACGACATCCGTCGCCTCTGACGACTTGCCGGGGCTGTCGGCGGGGTCGAGATAGGTGAGGACCATCCGGAACCCGCCACCAGGCCGGGGATCCCACCGCTCGACCCGACCGCGCATGCCGTCCGGCGGCAACCATGCCTCGAGGGACTCCCGGTCGAGGAGGGCTCCGTAGACGGTTGCCGGTGATGCCGCGATCACCCGGCTGGCGCGGTCAGTCCTGCCCATGGCCCGAGTCTAGAACTGAGGTTCCCTCGCCGGCGACGGGCTCGGAGAAGGCAAGGTCCTTGAGCCCTCCTCGCTTTGGCACCCGCTACAGCACCCTCCACTCGTCACAGCTGGCGGAGCACAGCACGGCGACTGTGCCGCTGCCGCTGGCCGCTGTGGAGGGGACGTGGTGGGTGGGGGTCGTGCCCTCCGGCTGCTGTCCGCAGGTCAGCACGCGGACCACGGGGGACGACGCCGCGAGGCGCGCGGGGGCGGGGAT
>NZ_MUNH01000859.1:0-1321 GCF_002154615.1 Streptomyces recifensis | reverse complement strand
GTACCAGCCGACCACCCCCGGCTGGTCGAAGGGCGGCGGGTCGATGCCGCCCCGGCTGTCCAGCCCGCGCTTCACCACCGGTGCCTGGATGGCGAGTTGGGGGATGTCGACGCGCTGCGGGACGGAGTCGGGCAGGGGGGTCGCCGGGGCGGGCAGGGCGATGTCGCCGACGCCGGCGATGTCACCGTGCGTGGTGCCGGCCGGGCCGTCCGGCAGCCCGGTCACGTCACGGCCCCAGAGCCAGAGCCCGAGCAGCAGCACGGCCCAGGCCACGGCCGTGACCGTCCGGCCCGTGGCGCGTCCCTGCTCCTCGGCCATCCCGTCGCCCGCTCAGCCGTCGTTCCGGCTCCGGCGGGACCGGAGCGCCCCCACCGTGACCGCCGCGCAGCCGGCGAGGGCCAGCCCGGTCAGCGCCTGGGCCGCGCCGGGTCCTGACCCGGTGGGGGCCACGGTGGCGAACAGGGTGCTGGTGTCCGCCCCGGAGGCCGTACCGCCGCCGCCCGCGTGGACCGGGGCGACCGGGGAGGGGCCGGTGTCCGGCCCGGAGTCCGCGTCGGGGCCGGTGCCCGGCCCGGACTCGTCGACGCTGATCCGGCTGGTGAACGAATAGTCGGCGCAGGTGATCCGCACGTCGTACGCGCCCGCCTTGAGGGAGGTGCGCACCCGGGTCTGCCCGGACAGGTCCCCCTGGCCGCCGGTCAGCCGGGCGTCCGAGACGAACGCGTCGGAGACCGCCGTGCCCTGCGAGGCCGTGCAGCCGCGCACCCGCAGCGACACGTCGGTGCCGGGCAGCGGGACGGCCGGGGCCAGGGTGAGCCCGCCGGTGCCGTGCGTACCGCCGCCGTCCGCCGCGTGGGCGACCGCCGGGGTGAACGCGGTGGCGACGATGATTCCGGAACAGAGAGTGAGGCGAAGTGAGCCCATCGTGAACCTCCAGATAGTGGGAGGTTCTCCCGTCCGGTGCGCACCCGCATCCGGACAGGGCGTCCGATTGCTCCGTACGGGTGGGACCGGGTTTGAGGCTCTCGGTATCGCCCCAGCTCAGACGAGGTCCACGAGGTCCGCGATGGAGTCGACGACCTTGGACGGGCGGAACGGATAACGGTCGATCTCGGCCGCCTGGGTGACGCCGGTGAGCACCAGGAAGGTCCGCATGCCGGCCTCCAGTCCCGCGAGTACGTCGGTGTCCATGCGGTCACCGATCATCGCGGAGGTCTCGGAGTGGGCGCCGAGCACATTGAGGCCGGCCCGCATCATCAGCGGGTTGGGCTTGCCGATGAAGTACGGCTTCTTCTTCGTCGCGGCGGTGATCAGCGCGGCG
>NZ_MUNH01000858.1:0-899 GCF_002154615.1 Streptomyces recifensis | reverse complement strand
GCGGCGGCCCGGCGGACGTCGTCGAGCTGACCCTCGCCCTCGCCCGCGAGATGCTCGACGCGGCCGGCCTCAAGGACGCCGACCCGGCCAAGGCCCTGGCCGACGGCTCCGCGATGGACGTCTGGCGCCGCATGATCGCGGCCCAGGGCGGCGACCCGGACGCGGCGCTCCCGGTGGCCCGCGAGCAGCACGTGGTCGTGGCCCCCGCCTCCGGCGTCCTCACCCGCCTCGACGCCTACGACATCGGCATCGCCGCCTGGCGCCTGGGCGCGGGCCGCGCCCGCAAGGAGGACCCGGTGCAGGCCGGCGCGGGCGTGGAGCTCCACGCGAAGCCGGGCGACACGGTGGTCGCCGGCCAGCCCCTGCTGACCCTCCACACGGACACCCCGGACCGCTTCGGCTACGCCCTGGAGGCGACGGAGGGGTCGTACGACATCGCCCCCGCGGGCACGGAGTTCACGGCTTCGCCGGTGGTGCTGGGACGCATCGCCTGATCAGGGGACTTCTTCGTTCGGGTGAACGGGACCGGTGGACCTCCGCCGGTCCCGTTCGTCGTGCTGGGATCGGTGACGCCCTGATGGGAGGCTCGACACCAGCGAGTTCCCCGTGGACTGAGCGCCGTGCGATGAGTTGCGGGGGTGCCCCCGGTCTACCNNCCGGGACGAGGTGGCGGGGCTGGCTGATGTGGTGCGGGGGCTGGCCCCCCGCAGCGGGGTTGTCGTGTGCGACGTGGCCGGGCTGGGGCCGCCGGGGCTGGCGCAGGTCGAGCTGCTCGCCCGGCTGGAGCTGGCCGCCCGCCGGGAAGGCGGGCGGATAGCGCTGCGCGGGCCGGAACCCGCGCTACGCGCCCTGCTCGGCCTCGTCGGGCTCGGCATCCAGGTGGAGGGGGAGGTCGAAGA
>NZ_MUNH01000857.1:0-938 GCF_002154615.1 Streptomyces recifensis | reverse complement strand
GGCGACGACCTCGGCGAGCGGTGCGCCCGCTGACCAGGATCGGCGTCGGACACGTACCCCGGGTCGCCGCCCGCGCAGGCCCTCACCTTCCGTACCTCGGATTCACCTCCCCGAACGGCGCGCCCTCAGGCACGATGAACATGTGACATACGTGGTGACCGTGGCGATGGCCCCGCCCCAGGGGGCTCCGGAACTCGACGCGCTGCGCCGGGAGGGAGTGGTCTTCCTGCTGCGCAAGGGCTTCGACTCGCTGGAGGCGGTCGAGGGCCCGGACGGCATGGAGGTGGACCTGCTGGACGACGTGATCGCCGCCCATCCCGGCGGGGCCCTGCTGAAGCTGTTCGTGGACGCCCCGGCGCTGGAGTTCGCGGAGGAAGCGGCGCGGGAGGTGGTGACGGAACTGATGGAACGTACCGAGGCGCTGTCCGACTGGCGCCTGACCCGCTGCGCGGTGGAGCTGAACTCCGAGCTGCTCCAGGAGAGCCTGGACGCGGCCGACGGCCCGGACGCCCCGCCCTCCGACCCCGCGGAGCGCGCGAGGCGCCACGCGGCCGGCACGGCCCCCGCGCCCCCGGACAGCCCCGGCCACTCGGAGAGCCGGGCGATGCGCACGAGGCTGCGCGAACTGGCCCCGGCGCTCACGGCGTTCACCTTGGAGGCGTTCGGCCACGACGAGTCGGCACCGGAGTGCGGGGTCGGCAGAGAGGCGGCGGAGATAGCGGCGGGCGCCGTGGTCTACGCGATCGACCTCCTGGTGGACGAACTCTTCACCGACCTGGCCGCCTTGGAGGACGACGGCCCCACGGTCGCCCGCAGCAACGCGACGTTCATGATCCTGGACGACCTCCCCCCGCACCTGGCGGACGCGTACACGGTCCTCTTCACCCGCCGCCTCACCGTCACCGCGATCAGCCTGACGGGCCGCCTCACCCGCCCCC
>NZ_MUNH01000856.1:0-594 GCF_002154615.1 Streptomyces recifensis | reverse complement strand
CGGCGGCGCAGAGCATCACCTGCGACAGCACCAGCCGGGGCGGCTGCCCGGCGTGCTGGACCGCGCAGAGCACCCCGGCGGGGAACAGCAGCGTGTCGCCGGGCAGGAAGAAGCCGACGACCAGCAGCCCGGACTCGGCGAAGGTCACCGCCAGCACGCCCAGGGCGCCGAAGGCGGCCAGCAGGGAGGCGCTGTCCGTGGGGTTGACGGCGTTCACCCGCCCATCGCCTCCCGGCCCGCCGATCGGTCGTCCGGTATCCAGTCTCACGTGAACCGTGCCCACGCGCCCGCGCGTCGTCAGGGCCGCACACCCTCTGTCGTGCACCCAACACCCGCCGTAGACTCATGGCGAGCGCGGGGCGGTTGACAGGGGGAGCCGACATGCCGGAAGCGCCGTACGGTCCGTACCAGGGGTTCGCCGTTCCGCCGATGCCGTCCGCGCCACCGCCCGCGCCGCCGAGCGCGCTGCGTGCGGCCGCGGTGGCCCTGCTCAACCTGAGCGGACTCGGCCTCGGTTACGCACTGCTCCGAAGATGGGGCGCGCTGGCCCTGTGCCTTGCCGTCACCACCGTCCTCCTCTTCGTCGCGCTGCCC
>NZ_MUNH01000855.1:0-1238 GCF_002154615.1 Streptomyces recifensis | reverse complement strand
GAGCCCCCCATGCGCCGCCGTCGGCGTTGGGGCCGGCGTAGTCCTCGCCGTAGGCGCCCTTGGCGGGGCGGCGGCGGCGCATGGGGGGCTCGACGCCGTCGGCGAGGCGGCGGGCGGTGAGCAGGAAGCCGGTGTGGCCGATCATGCGGTGGTCCGGGCGGACGGCCAGGCCCTCGATGTGCCAGTTGCGGATCATCGTCTCCCAGGCGGTCGGCTCGTTGAAGCAGCCGATCTCGCGGATGGACTCGACGGTCCGGGCGAGCTGGGTGGTGGTGGCGACGTAGGCGCAGAGGATGCCGCCGGGGACGAGGGCCTTGGAGACGGCCTCGAGGCATTCCCAGGGGGCGAGCATGTCGAGGATGACGCGGTCGACGTCGGTGTCGGACAGGTTGTCCTGGAGGTCGCCGACGGTGAGCTGCCAGGCGGGGTGTTCGCCGCCGAAGTAGCGCTCGACGTTCTGCTTGGCGATCTCGGCGAAGTCCTCGCGGCGCTCGTAGGAGTGCAGCATGCCCTGGTCGCCGATGGCGCGCAGCAGGAAGCTGCTGAGCGAGCCGGAGCCCACGCCCGCCTCGACGACGCGGGCGCCGGGGAAGATGTCGGCGAAGGCCAGGATCTGCCCCGCGTCCTTGGGGTAGACCACGGCGGCGCCGCGGGGCATGGACAGGACGTAGTCGGGGAGCAGGGGGCGCAGCGCGAGGTAGGCGACGTTGCCGGTGGTGCGGACAACGCTGCCCTCGGGAGCGCCGATCAGTTCGTCGTGCGGGAAGGAGCCCTTGTGGGTGTGGAAGTTCTTCCCGGCTTCGAGCGTGAACGTGTAGTGGCGGCCCTTGGGGTCGGTCAGCTGAACCTGGTCCCCGACCTTGAAGGGCCCGCGCCTGCGGGCGGCACCGGTCGGTTCGGACATGTGACCAGCCTACCGGCAGGAGAGGGGGCCGCCGACCACGTTCCCTGGTGCCGCTAGGAGGGACGTGCCATGGCTTTCACGAAGGCGCGCTCCACGTCGGCGGCCGAGAGGACGCCGTAGATCTCGCCGGTGTTCTCGATGACCAGGTACTCGGTGGCGGGGGTGGCGCGGAGGGTGTCCAGGAGTTCCTCGCCGGAGAGTTCGGCGGAGACGCGCATGCCGTCGGTGAGGTCCTGGGCGAGTTCGCTGACGGGGACCCAGGGGCGGCGGTGTTCGGGGATGCCGACGATGGCGGCCTCGCGGACGAGGGAGAGGGGGGTGCCGTCGGCGTCGA
>NZ_MUNH01000854.1:0-758 GCF_002154615.1 Streptomyces recifensis | reverse complement strand
CCTGGACGCGATGCTCGCCCTGTGCGAGACCGTCCGGTGCCGCCGGGGCCAGCTCCTCGCCTACTTCGGCCAGGACGCCACCGAGGAGGGCTGCGGCAACTGCGACACCTGCCTCACCCCGCCGGAGACCTGGGACGGCACGGTGGCCGCGCAGAAGGTGCTCTCCACCGTGGTCCGGCTCCAGCGCGAGCGCGGCCAGAAGTTCGGCACCGTGCAGATCGTGGACATCCTGCTCGGCAAGCGCACCGCCAAGGTGATCCAGTTCGACCACGACCAGCTCTCCGTCTTCGGCATCGGCGACGACCTCGCCGAGGGCGAATGGCGGGGAGTGGTGCGGCAGTTGCTGGCGCAAGGCTTGCTGGCCGTCGAGGGGGAGTACGGCACCCTGGTGCTCACCGAGGCCAGTGGCGAGGTGCTGCGCCGGGAGCGCGAGGTGCCGCTGCGCAAGGAGCCCAAGCGCCCGACCACCACCCGGGCAGCCGGCCGGGGCGACCGCAAGGGCAGGACCGCGGCGGCCGAACTGCCCGCCGAGCTGGTCCCCGTCTTCGAGGCGCTGCGCGCCTGGCGGGCGGAGCAGGCGAAGGAGCAGGGCGTCCCGGCGTACGTCATCTTCCACGACGCCACCCTGCGCGAGATCGCCACCAGCCGCCCCCGCTCGGTGGCCGAGCTGGGCACGCTGAACGGGGTCGGCGAGAAGAAGCTCGCCACCTACGGGGAGGGGGTCCTCGCCGTGCTGGAGGCCCGGTCCGCCCCGGCTG
>NZ_MUNH01000087.1:0-4943 GCF_002154615.1 Streptomyces recifensis | reverse complement strand
CCCAAATCCAGAACCCCCCGAGCCCTCCCGCGTCGAAAACACCCTGTGCCCCTCGTCTCACCTGGGCAAAAGCACCCCTATGCGCGCCACGGGCGAGGGACGCCCCCCGTATCGTCGTAGAGCCGCCTCGCGAAGGAGCCCAGAATGACCGCGCCCGTCATCCACTCGCTGCGCGAACAGATCCGCGAGCACATCGTGGAGGGCATCGTCAGCGGCCGCTGGCAACCGGGCGAGCGCATCGTGGAGCGAAGGATCGCCACCGAACTGGAGGTCAGCCAGACCCCCGTCCGGGAGGCCCTCCGCGAACTGGAATCCCTCCGCCTCATCGAATCGGCCCCCAACAAGGGCGTACGGGTACGCAACCTGACCGCGGCCGACCTGGAGGAGAGCTACCCCGTCCGGGCCGGCCTGGAAGCCATCGCGGCGGAGCTGGCGGCCGACACCCTGGCGGAGAGCTGCGCGGCCCTGGAACCCCACGTCGCGGCCCTCTACGAGGCCGACCGGGCCGGGGACGGCACCGGCCAGGTCCGCCACACCGTCGGCTTCCACCGCGAACTCGTCCGCGCCGCGGGCAACTCGGTGTTGCTGCACACCTGGGAGGGCCTCGGCATCGAGGTCTTCACCGCGCTGTCGATCCGCTGGCTCGGCACCGTCCAGCAGTCCTACGCCGAGGAGCACGAGGAGCTGGTGCAGGCGTTCCAGCGCCGCGACCCCCGGATCGCCGAGCTGGTGAAGGCCCACGTCCTGGGCTGCGCGCCCCGCCCCTGACCCGGCTGAGCGACACCCCGCTCACCTGGGAAAACAAGGCACCGCGTGCCTGTAGGGAAGACACCGGGTGCCGACTTTCGCGTCAAGACCGGGATTTCACCCCCAAACCTTTGATCGATCATCGATCAGGGAGTTATTGTCACCGACGGACTTCTACCGAGTTCTCGCCCTGTCCTGCCAAAGACCAAGGGCAACCCCGAACCCTCACCCATGAGGGATTCCCCCTTCGACTGAGGAAGGCGGCGAGATGACCGACCCCAACGCCATCCAGCCGAGCGCGCTCGACCAGCTCCCGGACCGCGACCCCGAGGAGACCGCCGAGTGGCGCGCCTCCCTGGACGCCGTGGCCAGGGAAGCGGGCCCGCACCGCGCCGCGTACCTGATGCGGCGCACGCTGGAGCGTGCCGAGGCGGGCGGTGTCGCGCTGCCGAAGCTCCTGGAGACGGACTACGTCAACTCCATCCCCACCGCCGCCGAACCGGGCATCCCCGGTGACGAGGCGATGGAGACCCGGATCACCGCGTGGAACCGGTGGAACGCGGCGGCGATGGTGACCCGCGGCAGCAAGTACGGCGTCGGCGGCCACATCGCCACCTTCGCCTCGGCCGCGTGGCTGTACGAGACCGGCTTCAACCACTTCTTCAAGGGCAAGGAGTCCCCGGACGCCGACGGCTCCGGTGACCAGCTCTACATCCAGGGCCACGCCTCCCCCGGCATCTACGCCCGCGCCTTCCTGGACGGACGGCTGAACGAGGCGCACCTGGACAACTTCCGCCAGGAGGCGGGCGGCAACGGCCTGCCGTCGTACCCGCACCCGCGCCGGCTGCCCTGGCTGTGGGAGTTCCCGACGGTGTCGATGGGCCTCGGCCCGCTCTCCGCGATCTACCAGGCGCGGTTCAACCGCTACCTGACCAACCGCGGCATCAAGGACGTCTCCGCGTCCCACGTGTGGGCGTTCCTCGGTGACGGCGAGATGGACGAGCCGGAGTCGACGGCGGCCCTCGCGCTCGCCGCGCGTGAGGAGCTGGACAACCTCACGTTCGTCATCAACTGCAACCTGCAGCGTCTGGACGGGCCGGTCCGCGCCAACTTCAAGATCGTGCAGGAGCTGGAGGCCCAGTTCCGGGGCGCCGGCTGGAACGTGGTCAAGACGCTGTGGGGCACCGCCTGGGACGAGCTGTTCCAGCTCGACACCACGGGCGCGCTGGTCCGCCGGCTGCGCCAGGTGCCGGACGCCCAGATCCAGACGTACCAGACGCGCGACGCGGCCTACATCCGCCAGGACTTCTTCGGCGGTGACCCGGCGCTGGTGGAGATGGCGAAGCTGCTCGGCGACGACAAGATCCTCGAGTGCTTCCACCTGTCGCGCGGCGGTCACGAGGCCCGCAAGGTCTTCGCCGCGTACAAGGCGGCCGTCGAGCACAAGGGCGCGCCGACCGTGATCCTGGCCCAGACGGTCAAGGGCCACACCCTCGGTCCGGGCTTCGCCTCCAAGAACGCCAACCACCAGATGAAGAAGCTCTCGGTGGACGAGTTCAAGGCGATGCGGGACCTGCTGGAGCTGCCCATCTCCGACAGCGCCTTCGCCGACGGCCAGGTGCCCTACGGCCACCCGGGCGCCGACTCCCCCGAGGTGCGCTACCTCCAGGAGCGCCGCGCGGCCCTCGGCGGTCCGGCCCCGGCCCGCCGGGTGCACCCCGTCGCGCCGCTGCCCGCCCCGGCGGAGAAGGCGTTCACCTCCTTCGACAAGGGTTCCGGCTCGCAGAACGTCGCCACCACCATGGCGTTCGTCCGCCTGGTCAAGGACCTGGTCCGCGACAAGGAGACCGGCAAGCGCTGGGTGCCGATCGTCCCCGACGAGGCGCGCACCTTCGGCATGGAGTCGCTGTTCCCGTCGCTCGGCATCTACTCGCCCAAGGGCCAGACGTACGAGCCGGTCGACCGCGACCAGCTGATGTACTACAAGGAGGCCAAGAACGGCCAGATCCTCAACGAGGGGATCACCGAGGCCGGTTCGATGGCCGACTTCATCGCCGCGTCCACCGCGTACGCGACGCACGGCGAGGCGATGATCCCGTTCTACATCTTCTACTCGATGTTCGGCTGGCAGCGCACGGCCGACCAGATGTGGCAGCTCGGTGACCAGCTCGGCCGCGGCTTCCTCGTCGGCGCGACGGCGGGCCGTACGACCCTGACGGGCGAGGGCCTCCAGCACGCCGACGGTCACTCCCCGGTGATCGCCGCGACCAATCCGGCCGCGCTGACGTACGACCCGGCGTTCGCCTACGAGGTCGCCGCGATCGTCAAGGAGGGTCTGCGCCGGATGTACGGCGAGGCCGCGCCGGGCGAGGACAGGGACGTCTTCTACTACCTGACGGTCTACAACGAGCCGATGCCTCAGCCGGCCAAGCCCGCCGTGCCCGGCATCGACGAGGGCATCGTCAAGGGCCTGTACCGGTTCAACACGGCCGAGTCCGCGGGCGTCACCATCCCGGCGAACGCCCCGCGCATCCAGCTCCTGGGTTCGGGTACCGCGATCCACTGGGCGCTGGACGCGCAGCGGATGCTCGCCGAGGAGTGGGGCGTGGCCGCCGACGTGTGGTCCGCGACCTCCTGGTCCGAGCTGCGCCGTGACGCGATGGACGCCGACGCGGCCCTGCTGCGCGGCGAGGAGCGGGTGCCGTTCGTGCGCCGGGCGCTGCAGGGTGCCGAGGGCCCGGTCCTCGCGGTCTCCGACTACATGCGCCAGGTCCCGGACCAGATCGCGCAGTGGGTCGACCAGGACTGGTCCTCGCTCGGTGCGGACGGCTTCGGCCTCTCCGACACCCGCGCGGCGGCCCGCCGGCACTTCGGTGTGGACGCCGAGTCGATCGTGGTCGCGGCCCTGGCCCAGCTCGCCCGGCGCGGCGCGGTCAAGGCGACGGCGGTGAAGGAAGCCCGCGAGAAGTACGGTCTGTGACCGCTTAGGGTCCGATGAAGGGGTACGGCGTGCTGCCGTACCCCTTCCTCCTTTTACCGTGCCGTTCCGCGTGCGGGGTGGGGGTGGAGGCCCGATGCTGGTGGCGTGATGGACGAGACGGAGTTCTGGGAGCTGATCGACGCCACCCGCGAGGCCGCCGAGGGCGACCCCGAGGAGCAGGCCGACCTGCTGGTGGACCGGCTGCTCCAGTTCGACCCGGACATGGTGCTGGACTTCGCCCGTCACTTCGAGGCCCGCTACAACCGCGCCTACCGCTGGGACCTGTGGGGCGCGGCCTCGCTCCTGCTGGGCGGCGCGAGCGACGACGCCTTCGACTACTTCCGCTGCTGGCTCATCGGCCAGGGCCGCGAGGTCTTCGAGGGCGCCCTCCACGACCCCGACTCCCTCGCGGAACTCCTCGACGAGTTCGACGACGAGATGGACGGCGACGGGGAGGAACTCGGCTACGCGGCGGACGAGGCGTACGAACGCCTGACCGGCACGGTGGCCCCCGACCTGGGCATCGCGCCAGCCCCCGGCGAACCCTCCGGCACCCCGATCGACTTCGAGAACGACGGCACCCTGGCGGACCGGTACCCAGCCCTGTGGGACCGCTTCAGGCCCTAGGGCGGACACGCCCCAGCGGGGTGCGGCCCTGGAGGCGGGCCGCCTTCGCCCGGATCGCGGGGAGGGCGGCGGTGAGGGCGGCGCCGGGGCAGGTGGTGGCGTAGCCGGTGTTGTGGCCGGCGACGGCGGGGAAGGTGGCGGGGGCTCCCGCGCGGTAGCGGCTGAGGCCGCTGGTGGAGGTCAGGCGTACGCGGGCGCGGGGGTCGGTGTCGGAGAGGCCGAGCTTCCAGGCGGCGAGCGCGGCGATGGCGTCGGTCATGGCCGCGGGTACCTGCGCGCCCGCGGTGAAGGTGCCGAGCGCCGCGATGCCCGTCGAACGGTGGTTGAAGCCCTGGCTGTGCGCCCCGGTGACCGCCCGGTCGGCACCCCCGGCGCGTCCCTCGTAGAGGGTGCCGCAGCGGTCGACGAGGAAGTTGTAGCCGATGTCGTCCCAGTGCCGGGCGCCGGTCTGGCCGGAGTACAGCGAGCGGATGATGCGCGGGGCGTCGGCGCAGTCGTAGTCGTTCGGCGAGGCGGTGTGGTGGACGAAGACGGCGACGACCCGGTCGTCGTAGCGCGGCGGGGGCTGGCGGCGCAGGGTGGCCGGGTC
>NZ_MUNH01000853.1:0-593 GCF_002154615.1 Streptomyces recifensis | reverse complement strand
CTCCGGTGGCGGAGCGCCCGCCTGCCGGGCCTCGTTGACCGCGAGGAGCCGCCGCTCGGTCTCCTGCGCGGCCCACTCGAGACCGGTCACCGCCCCGGCCGGCGCGCACTCCACGGCGAGCACGCCCTCCCGGCCGATCAGGCAGGAGTACTCGCCGGTGCCGCCGCCGTCCACGATCATCACGTCGCCGTGCCGCAGCGCCTGGAGGGCGATGGAGCGCACCAGCGTTGACGTGCCGCTGCCGGGCTGGCCCATGATCAGCAGATGCGGCTCCGGCGCGCGGCTGCCGGTGCGCCAGACCACCGGGGGCATGTCACACCGCTCCTCGCCGTAGGAGAGCGGGAGGGTGCGCTGGACCTCGTCGGGGTCGGTGAAGCCGAGCACCGTCTCACCCGGCGCGGTGACGAAGTGCTGGGCGGTGATGCCGGTCGGCAGGGCGGCGAGGACGCTCAGCGTGAGCCGGTTGCCCTCCTCCTCCCAGGTGAAGCGGTACTCCCGGCCCCGGCCCGCCTTGGCGGTCAGCAGCCGCTCGACCCGCGCGCGGGACTCCGGGTCGCCGTCCGGGAAGTACGCCGGATACCGGATGACGACGC
>NZ_MUNH01000852.1:0-1507 GCF_002154615.1 Streptomyces recifensis | reverse complement strand
CCTACGCCAAGGGCGCCTCCGCCCTGCGCCAACTGGTCGCCTGGCTCGGCGAGAAGGACTTCCTGGCCGGCATCAACGTCCACTTCGAGCGGCACCGGTTCGGCAACGCCACCCTCGCCGACTTCATCGACTCCCTGGCCTCCGCCACCGAGCGCGACGTACCCGCCTGGGCCGACGCCTGGCTGCGCACCACCGGCGTCGACAAGCTCACCCCCCGCCTCACCACCACCGACGGCCAGCGCGTCCTGACCATCGAGCAGGAGGGCAGCCGCCCGCACCGCGTCACCGCCGGCCTCTACGACCACGACCTCACCGAGGAGGGCCGCCTGACCCTGCGCGAACGCGTCGGCCTCGACGTTCCGCAGACCGCGCCCCAGCCGCTCGGCAAGCGGCCCGCGCTGCTCCTCCTCAACGACGGCGACCTCACCTACGCCAAGGTCCGCTTCGACCCCGAGTCCTTCGAGACCCTGCGCACCAGCCTCTCCGGCCTGCCCGACCCGCTCACCCGCGCCGTCGTCTGGAACGCCCTGCGCGACGCGGTCCGCGACGGCGAACTACCGCCCACCGCCTACCTGGAGACCGCCCGCGCCCACCTGCCGCTGGAGACCGACCTCGCCCTCGTCGAGGGCGTCCTGGCCTTCGCCGGCACCCACGTCGCCGACCGCTACCTCACCCCCGAGGAGCGGCCCGCGGCCCTCGCCACCCTCCGCTCCCTCTGCCGCGACCTGCTGCGCCGCACCGAGGACGGCGACAACCCCGGCCTGCGCCTGGTCGCCGTACGGCACTTCATCGACGTCGCCGCGCAGCCCGACACCATCGCCGCCTGGCTCGCCGACGGCACCGTACCCGGCGGCCCCGAACTCGACCCCGAGCTGCGCTGGCGCATCCTCGGCCGGCTCGCCGTGCTCGGCGCCACCGACGAGGCCGCCATCGCCGCCGAACTGGAGCGCGACCCCTCCGCCAACGGCCAGGAGGGCGCCGCCCGCTGCCGCGCCGCGCTGCCCGACCCCGAGGCCAAGCGGCGGGCCTGGGAGGCGATGTTCGCCACCGACGACCTCTCCAACTACCTGTTCAAGGCCACCGCCCAGGGCTTCTGGCAGCCCGAACAGGCCGACCTCGTCCAGGAGTACGTACCCCGCTACTACGACGACGCGGTCGCCGTGTCCGCCCGGCGCGGGCCCGCCATCGCCACCGCCGCCGGTGCCTGGGCCTTCCCGCACCACGCCGTCGACCCCGAGAACCTCGCGCTGGGGAAGGCGTGCCTGCGCGACGCCGACCCGGTGCCCGCGCTGCGGCGCAGGCTCGGCGACGAACTCGACGACCTGGCACGGGCGTTGAGGGTGCGCGGGGAGTAGCCTCTCGACGCCGGGCGGCGTGGCTCAGGACCCCCGCAGCCACTCCGCCCGGCGCAGCGCGCCCTCCGGCGCCTCAAGGGCGAAGCCGAGCCGCCCCAGGAAGCGCTCACCCGCCTTCCACCCGGCCGGCACCGTCGCCGTGACACGGGACG
>NZ_MUNH01000851.1:0-666 GCF_002154615.1 Streptomyces recifensis | reverse complement strand
CGCTGCCTGGAGCGCGCCGCCACCGAGGGTCGCCGCTACGACGTGCTGCTGGTCGACGCCGACCTCGGCCGGGCCCTGCCCGGCGGCCGGGCGGCCGTACCGGTGCAGGCGGGCGACGCGGACGGTCTGGTGGACGGGATCTCACTGGTCGCCGGGGTGCGCTCGGCGCAGGCCGGGGTGCGCACGGTGGTCCTCGCCGAGAAGGACGACCCGCACCGGGCCGCGCTCGCGCTCCAGGCGGGNNGGCCGCGCTGCTCACCGGCGTGCTCAAGGAGCTGACGGCGGCGCGCAAGCACCGCAGCGAGAGCGAGCGGCTGGTGCAGTCGCTGACCCCGCGCGAGCGGGAAGTGCTGCGCTGCATGGTCGCCGGGCTCGGCCGCAAGGCGGTCGCGGAGCGGCTGTTCCTCTCCCCGCACACCGTCCGCACCCATATGCAGAACGTGCTGGGCAAGCTGGGCGTGCACTCCACGCTGGCCGCCGTGGCGCTGGCCCGGCGGGCCGGGGTGGGGCCGGTCGACCTAACCGGGGACGTTGTCGAACGGGGCGGTCAACTGGCGTAGCAGCCCGGCGAGTTCGCCGCGCTGGGCGCGGGACAGCTCGCCGAGGATGGCCCGCTCCTGGGCCAGCAGGCCCGCCAGTGCCTCGTCGGCGCGGTCCCGGCCGGTG
>NZ_MUNH01000850.1:0-539 GCF_002154615.1 Streptomyces recifensis | reverse complement strand
CCCCTCGACCACGACGGCCACCCCCTGCGCGGCCCCCTCGCCCTGGCCGGCGGCGACCTCGACGCCCTGGGCAGCGCCGTCTGGCCCGCCGAGTCGCTGGCCGCCTACCTCGAACTCCACGTCGAGCAGGGGCCCGTCCTCGAACGCGCCCGCAACCGGATCGGCGTCGTCGACGGCATCACCGGACGCACCGTCCTCACCGTCGAGATCGGCGGCAGCGCCGGCCACTGCGGCACCACCCCCATGCCGGGCCGCCGCGACGCCCTGGCCGCGGCCGNNCCGCCTCACCGCCGACCTGCGCGACACCGACGCCACCCGCATGCGCCGGGCCGAAACCGTCCTCACCCGTGAACTGGACGACCTCGCCCGCCAGACCGGCACCCGCATCGAGGTGGTCGCCCGCACCCACTCCGCCCCGGTCTCCACCAGCGCGCACCTGCGCGCCCTGATCGAGGAGAGCTGCCTGGAGACGGGCACCCCCTACCAGTCGCTGCCCAGCGGCGCCGGCCACGACGCCCAGGTCGTCGCCGACCTCACCC
>NZ_MUNH01000849.1:0-551 GCF_002154615.1 Streptomyces recifensis | reverse complement strand
CCGCGAACCGCTGGGTGTTCGCGGTGAAGGGCGCCGCGGGGGTCAGCCGGTGGTGAGGCGGGCGGGCTGGGTGCCGGCGATGAGCGCGGTCAGCGCGTGGTCGATGTCGGGGCCGAGGTACCAGTCGCCGGTGTGGTCGAGGGTGTAGACGCGGCCCTGGGTGTCGATGGCGAGGAGGGCGGCGGTGTCGGTCTCCTCGCCCAGCGGGCTGAGTTCGGTGCCGAGCGCGCGGCCGAGGTCGCCGAGGGTGCGGGCGAGGTGCAGGCCCTGGAGCGGGTCGAGGTGGAGGTTGGCCGGGGCGATCTGCCGGCCGGTGCCGGTGGGGGTGATGCGGAGTCCGCCGAACTCGGCCCAGGCTTCGACGGCGGCGGGGAAGACGGCGTGCCGGTGTCCTGCGGGGGAGAGGTGTTCGCGCAGGGTGTCGGCCCAGAACTCGGCCTGCTTTATGTCCCAGCGGCCGGGGTGCCAGCCCGCGGTGCGCAGCGCGTTGTCGACGGCGCCGGGGAAGCGGGGTGCGGTGCCGCCCGGCCCGTGGGGTGCGGTGGGCCGGG
>NZ_MUNH01000848.1:0-1503 GCF_002154615.1 Streptomyces recifensis | reverse complement strand
CCGTCCTGCTCGTCGCCGTCCTCGCCTGGGCGGTGGTACGGCCCTTCGGCTGGACCGAGGCCGTCCTCGCGGTGCCGGCCGCCGGGATCGCCATCCTCACCGGCGCCATCTCCCTGGACCACGCCCGCGACGAGGTGGCCCGGCTGGGCCCGGTGGTCGGGTTCCTGGCCGCGGTGCTCGTACTGGCCCACTTCTGCGACGTGGAGGGCCTCTTCCGGGCCTGCGGGGCGTGGATGGCCCGCTGGTCGCGGGGGCGGCCGGTGCGGCTGCTGACGGCGGTGTTCGCGCTGGCCTCGGTGATCACGGCGGTACTGAGCCTGGACGCGACGATCGTGCTGCTCACCCCGGTGGTCTTCGCCACGGCCGCCCGCTCCGGCGTCCGCCCCAAGCCGCACGTCTACGCGTGCACGCATCTGTCGAACACGGCGTCACTGCTGCTGCCGGTGTCCAATCTGACGAACCTGCTGGCCTTCGCGGCGAGCGGGCTGTCCTTCACCCGGTTCGCCGCGCTGATGGCACTCCCCTGGCTGGCCGCGATCGGCGTGGAGTACGTGGTGTTCCGGCGCTTCTTCCGGCGCGATCTGTCGGCGGCGGCGCCGGCCGGGCGGGACACCGGCGAGGAGCCGCCGCTGCCGGTGTTCGCGCTGGTGACCGTCGGCTGCACGCTGGCCGGATTCGTGGTGACGTCGGCGATCGGCGTCGATCCGGCGTGGGCGGCAGCGGCCGGCGCGCTGGTCATGGCCGGACGGGCGGTGGTGCGGCGGCAGGCCACCCCGCTGTCCGTGGTGCGGGCGGCCGCGCCGCCGTTCCTGGCGTTCGTGCTGGCGCTGGGTGTGGTGGTGCGGGCGGTCGTGGACAACGGCCTCTCGGACGCGCTCGGGCATCTGCTGCCGTCCGGGAGCGGGCTGCTCGCGCTGCTGGGGATCGCCGCGCTGGCCGCCGTACTGGCCAACCTGATCAACAACCTGCCCGCCGTGCTGGTGCTGCTGCCGCTGGCCGCGCCGGGCGGGGCGGGCGCGGTGCTGGCGGTGCTGCTGGGCGTGAACATCGGCCCGAACCTCACCTACGCCGGTTCGCTGGCCACCCTGCTGTGGCGGCGGATCGTGCACCAGCACGACGAGGGCGTGGACCTCGGGGAGTTCACCCGGCTGGGCCTGATCGCCGTGCCCTCGGCGCTGGCGGTGTCGGTGGTGGCACTGTGGGGGGCGCTGCAACTCTTCTGACGGGGTGGCGTGGACCGAGGAGGACATGGGATGCGTGCGGTCGTCTGGCTCGTCGAGGGCACCTGGCCCGCCTGTGTGGACGCCGTGCGCGTGCACGCCCCGCACGCCCGTGAGGTGGTGCTGCTGCATGTGTCGGGGCCCGAGGTGCCCGGCGTGGCGCACGGCGCGTTCGCGGGGCTGATGGGGCGCGGGCGGGCCTGGGAGACCGATCCCGGAGACCGTGTCGAGGCCCTGGGCGACGGCTCCGCGGCGGAGCTGCTGGACGCGGCCGCCGAACGCC
>NZ_MUNH01000847.1:0-579 GCF_002154615.1 Streptomyces recifensis | reverse complement strand
CGCCTCCCTGCCCCCGTCCGCTCCTCGGACCGGCCCGCGCCCCTCGCCCACGGCCGGTACGCTGGTCGTGGGCCGTGACTGGCGCGCTGGGATGGGACGGACCATCGGGGAGCGGCCCGGGAGTCAGTGCCGTGCGCCTGGGCCGAACCGAACACGACGACACACCGACGCCCTGTCCGGAGGCCCCCATGCCCGAGAACCCCACCCCGTCCGGCTCCGCCGAGACCACCGCCTACCGCGCCGCGCTCGACGTCATCCGCGCGGTCGAGCCCCGCGTCGCCGACGCGATCGGCCAGGAGGTCCACGACCAGCGCGAGATGCTCAAGCTGATCGCCTCCGAGAACTACGCCTCCCCGGCCACCCTGCTGGCGATGGGCAACTGGTTCAGCGACAAGTACGCCGAGGGCACCGTCGGCCGCCGCTTCTACGCCGGCTGCCGCAACGTCGACACCGTCGAGTCCCTCGCCGCCGAGCACGCCCGCGAGCTCTTCGGCGCCCGGCACGCCTACGTCCAGCCGCACTCCGGCATCGACGCCAACCTGGTCGCCTTCTGGGCCGTCCTCGCCGACCGCGTCGAGG
>NZ_MUNH01000846.1:0-2821 GCF_002154615.1 Streptomyces recifensis | reverse complement strand
CGTAGCGGGTAGGAGCCCGGCATGAGCGATGTCGTGGACGCGGACGAACTGTTGCGGCGCATCCGGCGGAGCCGGGATCTGGCCGCCGAGGAGGAGCGGGTGTGGCTGGAGCGGGCGCAGAGCCTGACGGCCACCGATCCGGACCGGGCGCGGGAGGCGACCGAACGCGCGCTGACGTACCAGGTGGTGGCCGGAGTGCTGACGGAGATCATCGCGCCGGGCAGCCGGCCGGTGGACTCCGAGGGGACGGGAGCGGCGGGAGTGAGGCACGTCACGTGATGCCGGTATCCATACCGGTCGGACGCCCTGTGGTTTATCGTTCATCCATATCGGGGCGCGACCCGGACCGGTACCCGTGTGTTCCGCGCGCTTCCGCATCGACTGCCCTGGCTGGTTTCCCCCGTCCAGCCAGGGCTTTTTCCTGCCCTCGGCACGGCGCGCCCGCGCGCGGCCGTCCCTTCGAGGTGCCCCGCGCGGCGGCAGCGGCTCCAATGGGCTAAAGGGAACCACCCGAACGGCCGCCGGTGAGGAGCCCCGCGTATGACCAAAGCGATCAAACTGCCCACCGCCCTGCCACAGGCCCAGCGGGAACGGCTGATGGAACTGGCCAAGGAGGTCTCCTTCCCGGAGGACACCCGCGTGTTCGAGGCGGGCGGCGTCGCGGACCGGTTCTGGGTGATCCGCTCGGGCGCGGTCTCACTGGACCAGCAGGTGACCTCCCGGCAGTACATCACCGTGGCCACGCTGGGCGCCGGTGACCTGCTCGGCTGGTCCTGGCTCTTCCCGCCGTACGAGTGGGACTTCGGAGCGGTGGCGTTCAGCAACGTCCGCGCCTACGAGTTCGACGGGCCCTCCGTTCTCGCGCTGTGCGTGGAGGACCCGCTGCTCGGGCTGTCGCTGGTGCGCACGGTGGCCGAGATCCTGGCCCACCGGCTGGAGACGACCCGCGGCAAGCTGATGGACCAGTACGCGATCCGGCGGATCACCCCCCTGTAGGGTCCCGGTCAGATCCGGTAGCGGCGCAGCGCGGGCATGGCGGCGGCCAGCCCCAGCATGACGACGACCACCAGCGCCCCACCGCCCGCGACGGCTGCGCGGGTGCCGAACAGCGATCCGGCGGTGCCGTGCAGGACGTCGGCGAGGCGGGGGCCGCCGGCCACGACCACGGTGAAGACGCCCTGCATCCGGCCGCGCATCTCGTCGGTCGCGGCGGAGAGCAGGATGGCGCCCCGGAAGACCATGGAGACCATGTCGGCCACGCCCCCGGCGGCGAGGAAGGCGACGGCCAGCCAGAGGTTGCCGCTCAGCCCGAACCCGACGACGGCGAGCCCCCAGCCGACCACCGAGCCGATGACCATGAGGCCGTGCCTGCGGGCCCGCGAGAACACCCCGGAGAACAGCCCGCCGAGCACCGAGCCGACCGGGATGGCGGCGAAGAGCAGCCCGAGCGCGAGCCCCGGGCCCCAGGCGCCGTAGGTCTGCGCGGCCAGCTGCGGGAAGAGGGCGCGGGGCATGCCGAAGACCATGGCGACGATGTCGGCGAGGAAGGACAGCAGCAGCACCTTGCGCCCGGCGATGTACCGGAACCCGGCCGCGATCTCCCGCACCCCGGCACGCCGGGCGGTGGCCTCGCCGAGCGGGGGCAGGGCGGGCAGCCGGAACACCGCCCACACGGTGAAGGTCAGCGCGACGGCGTCGATGAGGTACAGCTCGGGCAGTCCGATGACCGGGATCAGCACACCGGCGAGCAGCGGGCCGGCGACCAGCCCGGTCTGCATGACGGTGGTGCCGAGCGCGTTGGCCGCGGGCAGTTCCCCGGCCGGGACCAGCCGGGCGACCGAGGCGCTGCGGGCGGGCTGGTTGAGGCCGAAGAACGCCTGCTGGGCGGCGAGCAGGACCATCAGCACCGGCACCGAGTCGAGGCCGGTGACGGCCTGGGCCCAGAACAGCAGCGAGGTCACCGCGATGCCGATGTTGGTGACCAGCAGCAGCTTGCGCCGGTCCACGGTGTCCGCGACGGCTCCGCCCCACAGCGCGAAGACCACCATGGGCACGAGCCCGGCGAGGCTGGCGTAGCCGACCCAGGCCGAGGACTGGGTGATGTCGTAGATCTGCTTGGGTACGGCGACCGCGGTGAGCTGGCTGCCGACGGCGGTGACGATCGTCGACGACCACAGGCGCCGGTAGGCCGGTATGCGCAGCGGGCGGGTGTCCATCGCCCAGCGGCGCCAGCCGCGTGCGGGCGGGTCCCCTTCGGGCGTCCCCGTCGTGCCCGCGTCGGTGGTGCTGCTGCTCTCGCTCGTGTCCACGGAGGTCCTGGTTGCTCGATACATCTTTCGATTTCGAGCCTCACTATCGCAGCAACGCCCGGCGAAAGCCGAACCCTTTGCCGCCTCAGGTGCCGATCAGCAGCATCGCTCCGAGGCCCAGCATGGTGACGGCGACCAGCCCGTCCAGCACCCGCCAGGCGGCGGGACGGGCCAGCACCCGGCCGAGCAGCCGGGCACCGAGGCCGAGGGCGGCGAACCAGCACAGGCTGGCCAGCGCCGCGCCCAGCCCGAAGGTCCAGCGCAGCGGGCCCCGGTCGGCGGCCAGGGAGCCGACCAGGAAGACGGTGTCCAGGTAGACGTGCGGGTTGAGCCAGGTCATCGCCAGGCAGGTGAGCACCGCGCGCCGGATCGACCCGGCCGCCTCGCCGTCCGTGCTCAGCCCGCCGGTGCCGGGGCGCAGGACACGCCGAGCGGCGAGGGCTCCGTAGCAGAGCAGGAAGACGCCGCCGACGATGCCGACCGCCCGCACCGCGTCCGGCCAGGCCACCACG
>NZ_MUNH01000086.1:0-2662 GCF_002154615.1 Streptomyces recifensis | reverse complement strand
GCGTGTACAGCTCCCGGGCGAGCGCCCCGGCGATGCCCTGACCCTCGTGGGCGGGCTCCACCACGGTGTGGACGGGAACCAGGGCGCGCGCGGGCGAGTCGAGCACGAAGTACTCGATGTGCCCGACGACTTCACCCCCGGCGACGGCCTCCAGCCGGCCCGCCGTCCGGTCGTCACGAATCTCCACACCACTCATGGGCACGCACGCTCCTGGTCGTCGTCCACGGTCAGGCCGAAACGGCCTGCGGACTGCGCTGCTGGTCGGAGCCGGGCACCGGCTCGGACGCGTCGGCGCCGAGGGCCACGATCCGGTTCCCCGCGTCCACGTGCACGACCCTGGGCTTCAGCTCGCGCGCCTCGGCATCGGAGACCTGAGCGTAACTGATGATGATCACCAGATCACCGGGCTGCACGAGATGCGCGGCGGCCCCGTTGATCCCGATCACGCCGGACCCGCGCTCACCCTCGATGACGTACGTCTCCAGCCGGGCGCCGTTGGTCACATCCACGATGTGCACCAGCTCACCGGGCAGCAGATCGGCCGCCTCCAGCAGCTCGGCGTCGATGGTCACCGATCCCACATAGTGCAGGTCGGCCTGGGTGACGGTGGCACGGTGGATCTTGGACTTGAACATGGTACGCAACATCGGGGCACTCCCACAAGTAGGCTCCCTGCCTGCGTTCTTGCAGGTCAAGGGCTGTTTCAACACCCTACAACGAGTCGCGTGTCCGGGCAGCTGTCCCCAGGTCTTTCAGGACTCAAGCTGACCTCTTGCCGACTTGCCTGACGCCTCGTCAGGTGACTGGAGGAGGGCTTCGCCCACTCTCGCGGATCCCGCCGTGGCGACGGCCCAAGCCTACGCAGCACCACCGGAGGGACATCCGTGATCACCGTCACGCGGACGGCCTGGACGGCTCAGGCCCCTCGCATCCCGTCGATCGCGATGTTCTCGCGGCCCTCGGCGCGGCGGACGGACACCGCCTGACCCTTGGGGTTCACGGCTACGCGGTCACCGGTGATCAGCGGCACCCAGCGCAGGTGCGCGCCATCCGTATCCGGCAGTTCAGGGGGGTGTCAGAGCCTGACGGCACCGCCCTGGAGCAGCCCAAGGGCCGATCCAGGGCGGGGTCGGGCTGCTGGCCGGGGCGCGCGGCGAACTACATCCGCCGGTCGCCCTGAGGGGCACGCTCGCTCGCGGTGCCAGGCGGCTGCGTGGCCCGGGTCAGCGGCGCCGCTGGGCCAGGATCTGGCCGAGGACCTCATGAACGAATGTGTTGGGGTGCTTGCCCGTAAAGCGGCTGGAGAGCGGCCCGACGGCGGTGACGGGGACATCAACGCTGGTGTGACCGGCAGTCGTCCAGTCCATGGTGAAGGTCCGGTCGCTGCCGTGGATGGAGAAGGGGCCGTCCTCGGCGGAGATGCCGGTGCCGCTCTCGTCGGTGGTGTCATTCTCCTCGACCGCGAGACCGCCGGTCTCATGGTCGCCGGTGACCACGAGGAGAGTGTCGGGATGGGTGGCCTGGTAGGCGCGGGCCACCGCGACGGCCCTCTCCAGATTCTGCATGGCCTGCAGTACGCGGGTGCCGTTGTTCTGGTGCGCGAACTCGTCGACGCCCTCTTCCTCGACCATGAGGAAGAAGCCCTTCTTGTTCTTGTCGAGGGTCTTCAGCGCCTTGCTGGTCATGGTGGCGAGGTCGACGACCGGGCTGTACACATCGCCCTGGCCCTCGGGACGCTGCTGGAACATCTCCTCGTTACCGAACAGGCCGAGCAGCTTGCCGCCCTTGGCCTTCTCCAGCCCCTGCGCGCTGTTGACGTAGGTGTAGCCGCTCCGCTGGGCCTTGGCGATCAGGTTGCCCTGGGTTCCCTTGCTGGCCTCGCTGGTGTCCTCGGCGGGCTTGTCCGGGAAGGCACCCGGGGTGCCGGCGGGCAGCCACCAGTCCTCGCCACCGCCGAGGATGACGTCGGGCTTGCTGACGGCCAGGTACTGGCGGGCGATCTCGTCCTGCCTGCCGCGGTCGGCGGTGTTGGAGAAGAACGCGGCCGGGGAGGCGTCCGTGACCTGCGCAGTCGTGACGAGACCGGTCGCCTTGCCGGTCGCTTTCGCCTGAGCGCCGAGCGTGGGCAGCGGGTTGCCGTCGGGGTCGACGCTGATCGCGCCGTTGTACGTTTTCACACCGGTGGCCCAGGTGGTGGCGGCTGCGGCGGAGTCGGTGACGACGGCCTTGGGATCGTCCGGCGTGGTGGTGAGCTGGCCCGAGACGGGGAGGCGGTCCATCCCCAACTGGCCCTGGAGACCAGCCAGGTGCAGCCGTGCCGCCTCACGTGCCGCGGCGCCCATGCCGTCACCATTGATGAAGATGACACTTTTCGCGGCCGGGGCGTTCGCCGCGCTCTGCGCGACACTGGCGGACGCCCCCGACGCCGGGGTGAGCACCATGGTCGCCACGATGGCCGCGGAAGCCGCGACGGCCGGTGCAGCCCACCTCTTTGCCCGCACGTTTCTGTTCACAACATCCCCCATTGAACATTCAACAACGCGCTTCGAAGCTAGAGGGAGGAGGTTCGGCCAGGCCCAACCGGAGATGACGGGCGAGCGAACAATGTCCTGCCGTCGCCTGCGTCCCAGGAGCTCAACCCCGCCACGGCCCCGGCGCCGGG
>NZ_MUNH01000845.1:0-1226 GCF_002154615.1 Streptomyces recifensis | reverse complement strand
TCGGCGAGACATCCCCTAGACCCGCCCTTCCGCACCCGCTGCTCTAGACCTGCGCCCGCCCCTGCCGCCGTACGTCCGCCAGCCTCAGCGCGCCGATCTGTACCGCCGCCTGGGTCGCGTCGTTGGGGACGTCGCCCTGGCCGCCGTTGGTGAGGGCGAACGCGTCCTCGCCCACTCGGGCGGCGGCCAGTTCGACGGTGAGGTCCTGTTCGTCGGCGTCGGGGTTCTCGGGGTCGGTGGCGGTGAGGGTGAGGCGGAGACCCTGGCGCTTGTCGCCGACCTCGGGGAGGGGGAGGTCGGAGACCTGGACGTCCTCGGTCCAGCCGGTCTGGGTGGTGGCGGTGAAGCGGGCGCACTTGGCCGGCATCTCGCCGAGCCACTTCAGGTCGGCGTCCACGTCGGAGGGGCGCCGGGCGCCGATCTGGTAGCGGAGCTGGGCCTGGGTGCCGGGGTCGTCCAGGGCGACGGCGACGCGGGCGGGAGCGCCGAGGACCTGGTCGGAGTAGAGCGCGTCCAGCAGCCGCTGGCACTCCGCCACCTCCGACCTGGCCTTCAGCAGGCCGTCCCGCCAGGTCGCGATGGAGTCCGCCGCCGCCCACGGCGAGCCGAGGTCGGACTCGGTGACGAGCGCCGCCTGCGCCTGCGCGTCGGTGAGCGCGGAATCCCCGGCGGCCGGGGCCCTGGAGGTGGCCGTGGGCTTCTCGACCGTCGGCAGGGAGTACGTCGCGGTCGGCGGATGCTCCAGACCGAGGGTGGCGCAGCCGCTCAGCGCGAGCAGACCGCCGAGCGGCAGGAGGACACGGGCGCCGCGGGTACGTATGCCTCCGGTCATCGGGTGTGCCTCCTGATCGTTCCGGCCGCTGCCTGCTCCTACGGCACCACCGGCGATCACGGCCCACCAGCGCTCCGGTCCGTTCGGGTGAGGGCATGAGGGCCGGGGGAGCGGGCGCTCGTCTATGGTCGAGGCGTCCGTACGCAGCGACGCCCGGCAGGAGGCCGCCGTGCAGCCCGTGGTGCCCGTGATCATCGACTGCGACACCGGCGTCGACGACGCACTGGCCCTGCTCCTCGCCGTCCGCCACCCCGGACTCGACCTGCGCGCGGTGACCTGCGTGGCCGGGAACACCGACGTGGACGGCGTGGTCCGCAACACCCTCACCGTGCTGGAGCAGGCCGGCGCCCCCGACATCCCGGTGGCCCGGGGCGCCGAACGCCCGCTGCTGGAG
>NZ_MUNH01000844.1:0-1024 GCF_002154615.1 Streptomyces recifensis | reverse complement strand
GCCGGGGCGTGACCGGCATCGCCGCCGCCAACGCCACCGGCATCACCCTCACCGCCGCCCTGCTGCTCTCCGGCATGCGCGGCCCCCGGCACGGCAGGCGGCGCGGGGTGCCGATCCGCACCCGGCACGTCCTGCGGGAGCTGTGCCGCCCGGCCGGGGCCGCGCTCGGAGCCGCTCTCGCCGGGGCCTGGGCCGCGAGCCTGCCCGCGGGGGCGCTCGCGGGGCTCGCCGCCGGGGGCCTCACCGTCATCACCGTCTTCGTCCTGCTCGGCTGGGCCCTGGGCGCCCAGGGCTTCGCACCCGCCCTCCGTTCCGTACGCACCCACACCCGAAGGCTCGCTCATGCCGTCTTCCGTTGAGTCCGCGTCCGTCCTCCGCACCGGCTCCCCCCGGCCGCGCGGAGGCGGTCCCGTCCCGTGGATCGCCATGTACCACTCGGTCGGCGACTGCTCCGACGACCCCTACCGCGTCACCGTCACCCCGGCCCGGCTGGAGCGCCAGTTGCGCTGGCTGCGCGGGCGGGGGCTGCGGGGCGTGTCGGTGGGCGAGCTGCTGGCCGCCCGCGCGCGGGGCGCCGGGCGCGGTCTGGTCGGGCTCACCTTCGACGACGGGTACGCCGACTTCGTCACCGACGCGCTGGCGCTGCTGGCCCGCTGGGAGTGCACGGCCACCCTGTTCGTGCTGCCCGGCCGGCTCGGCGGGGAGAACACCTGGGACCCGCTCGGCCCGCGCAAGCCCCTGCTGACCGCCGACACCGTGCGCGAGGCCCACCGGGCCGGGGTGGAGATCGGCTCCCACGGCCTGACCCACGTCGACCTCACCCGCGCCGACGACACCGTCCTGCACGCCGAAGTCAGTGACAGCCGGGCCCTGCTGACCGAGCTGACCGGCGCCCCGGTCCAGGGCTTCTGCTACCCGTACGGCACCGTTGACGGACGCGTGGCCGAGGCCGTACGGAAGGCCGGTTACGGCTACGCCTGCGCCATCGACCCCGGCGAGCTGAGCGGCCCGCACGCGCTGCCCC
>NZ_MUNH01000843.1:0-2770 GCF_002154615.1 Streptomyces recifensis | reverse complement strand
GGGCGGCGAGTGCCCGGATCTCGTCGTCGCGCTCGGTGGCCCGCGCGCGCAGGGCCTGGCGTTCCTCGTCGGCGGCGTGCTCGTCGTGCATGGCCGGGTTCGGCGGCACGAGGAAGACGTCGGTGGGCCGCGCCCCGGCCCCCGCCGCCGGGGCGCGGCCCACCGACGTCTTCCTCGTGCCGCCGAACCCGGCCATGCACGACGAGCACGCCGCCGACGAGGAACGCCAGGCCCTGCGCGCGCGGGCCACCGAGCGCGACGACGAGATCCGGGCACTCGCCGCCCGCCTCGGCAAGGACCGCGAACTCGCCGCCCGGCTCGCCTCCTGGCGCACCGGCTGCCCGGCCGGCCGGATCGTCGAACTCGCGGCCGCCGCCGAGGAGGCCCGCGCCTTCGCCGACGAGACCGAGGCCGAACTCACCGAGGCCCGCACCGCCCGCGCGGAGGCCGAGGAGACCGCCGCCGAGGCCACCCGGCTGCGCGACGAACGCCAGGAGGCCGCCCAGCGCGCAAGCCGCGTCGCGGACGCCCTCGCCGGACTCGCGCACCGGCTGCGCGAACGCGCGACCTGGCAGGTCAAGCTCCGCGAACTGGCCGACGACGCCGCCGAGTCCGAGGCCCGTACCCAGTCCTGCCTCGAACGCGCCCGCGCCGCCGACGAGGACCGGCGCGCCACTCAGCGCGGCGCCGACGACGCCCGCCGCACCGCCCGCGCCCTGCGCGCCGAGCGCGCCGAGATCGCGGGCGCCCCCGACGACGTGCCCGAAGCGGAGGACGGCGCCCCGAAGGCGTCCCTGCCCGCACTGCGGGAGGCGTACCGGGCCGCGTCACAGGTGTACGAGAAGGTCGGCGTCGGCGCCGACCTGCGCGCCGAACAGGCCCGCGCGGAGAGCGACGAGAGCGCCGCCCGCGCCGACCTGGACCGGCTCAGCAACAAGGTCCGCACCCGTGCGGAACAGCTCCTTCAGTCGCCCGACGGCTCCGACGGCCCCTCCCGGCAGGCGGCCGCCGCCCGCGCCGAGGAACTGGTGCAACTGCTGGAGACCCGCATGTCCACGGCGAGCGAACAGCTCGGCCGGCTGCGCGGCGAGGCCGAGCGGCAGGCCCCCGAGGACGGCGACGCCCACACCGAGCTGCCCGAGGACCTCCAGCCGCGCGACGCCGAGCACGCCCAGGCCCTGCTGCGCACCGCGACCGCCGAACTCGCCACCCGCACCGAGGCGTTGACCGAGGCCCGCGCCGCGCACGCCGAACTCCAGCAGGCGCACCGCTCCGCCGAGGACGGCGCGGGCGGCTTCGACGAGATCGCGGCGATGCTCCGTGACCTGCTGCGCGAACCGGCCGCCGAAGAGGAGCGGGAGAACCCCGAGCCCTATCCCGGCACCCTGGAGGAGGCCCGGCAGTCCGCGGCCGAGGCCCGCCGCTCGCTGCGCGGCTGCGCCGCCGACCTCTCCGCTGCCGACACCGCCGTCCGCGAGGCCTGCGACATCCTGGTACGGCACGCCAACTCCACCCGCTACGAGCAGGTCCGCACCCCGGCCCGGCAGCAGATCCGCGAACTGCCCGCCGCCGCGCTGCCCGAGCACGCCCAGAAGTGGGCCGACGCCTTCGCTCCCCGGCTGCGCGTCCTCACCGACGAGCTGGCCCAGCTGGAGCGCAACCGCGACTCGATCGTGGACCGGCTCCGGGGCTTGGTGGAGTCCTCCCTCGCCACCCTCCGCTCCGCCCAGCGGCTCTCCCGGCTGCCGGAGGGACTCGGCGAGTGGTCCGGGCAGGAGTTCCTCCGCATCCGCTTCGAGGAGCCCGACCAGGCCACCCTCACCGAGCGGCTCGGCGAGGTCATCGACGAGGCCACCCGAGCAGCCGTCAGGAAGAACTCCGACCTGCGCCGGGACGGCATGTCCCTGCTGCTGCGCGGGGTGGCGGCCGCCCTCCAGCCCAAGGGCGTCGCGGTGGAGATCCTCAAGCCGGACGCGGTCCTGCGCGCCGAGCGCGTCCCCGTCGGCCAGATGGGCGACGTGTTCTCCGGCGGCCAGTTGCTCACCGCGGCCATCGCGCTCTACTGCACGATGGCCGCCCTGCGCTCCAACGACCGGGGCCGCGACAAGCACCGGCACGCGGGCACGCTGTTCCTGGACAACCCCATCGGCCGTGCCAACGCGACGTACCTGCTGGAGCTGCAGCGCGCCGTCTCCGACGCGCTGGGCGTCCAGCTGCTCTACACCACCGGCCTGTTCGACACCACCGCGCTGGCCGAGTTCCCGCTGGTCATCCGGCTGCGCAACGACGCCGACCTCCGGGCCGGGCTGAAGTACATCAGCGTGGAGGAGCACCTCCGGCCGGGCCTGCCGCAGCAGCGGCAGGACGGGGACGGGGTACGCAGTGAGATCACCGCGACCCGGATGTACAAGCGGCCGTCGGCGGGGGCGTCCTCAGTCTGACGCGGGCGTCGGCTCGGAGGTCTCCGGGACCTCCAGCCGGTGCTCCGCCAGCACGCCCGTCCGGTGCCGCTGGACGAACCAGTAGTACGCGAAGCCGCCGCCCGCGATCACCGCGACGAACAGCACCGCGCCCCAGCGGAGATACCAGTGGTAGGGCGCGCTCGCGTTGTACACCGCCGGGCGCGGCCAGATCAGGTTGAGGGTCATCCCCGCGCCCCACACCACCGCGACCACGTTGACGGCCAGTCCCCAGCGGCCGAGCGAGAACCGCCCCTCCCCGGCCGGGGCCCACCGGCCGCGCAGCCGTGCCACCAGCATCGGCGCGGTCA
>NZ_MUNH01000842.1:0-2192 GCF_002154615.1 Streptomyces recifensis | reverse complement strand
GTGGCGGGCTCGGGCCGCGCGTCGGCGGCCGGCTCGTCGCCGGCGCTCTCGCCGGCCGGGGCGCCGTCGACGGTCTTGCGCACGACGACCGGCGGAATCGGCCGCGATCCGGGGATGTTGATCCGGATGCGCGTGGTCAGCGTGGTCTCGGTCTTGCGGTCCTCGGGACGCGCGTCCGGGCTTCCCGCACCGGCCCCGTCGCCGGAAGCCATGGGGGTCCCGTACGGCGGGGTGCCGGAGGGGTATGCGGCTCCGCCGCGCCCGTTGGGCCCGGAGGACGGAGTGTCAGTTTCACGACTCAAGGCAGGTTCTCCCGGTTGGCTCCGCCGCCCGTCACGACCTCAGCGGGCATCTCGGCGGCGCGCACCACCATACTGGCCACCTCTGGCGCGAATCCCACGACCGCCGGGGAAATCCGCACCGGACCCGCACGAGGGCCCCGCGAAGTGGTACGTCACTTGCCAAGTCGGTCGGAGTCGGCGTCGGGTTGCCGTCCGGGGGCCAAGGTGGCGCAGATCACAGCGAGAGCCATGCCGCCGAGCAGGAAGACGTACGAGCCGCCGCCCGCGCCGAACAGGAAGTCACCTTCCGGGCGGCTGGCGGTGAGCAGGATGACCGCGACGACCCAGCCGAGCACCGGCGCGACCGCGCCCGAGCGGCCGCGCAGCGCGTAGCCGCCGCCGAGGAACAGGCCACCCGCGCCCGCGAGGGCGAGCAGCAGGCCGAGCGGGAACCAGGCGGCCTGCACCAGCGCCCCGGCGACGCCGACGACCGCACCGAGCAGGGCGAGCCCGAGCAGCGCGGCCATCCGGCCGAGGGAGGGGCGCTGCAGGGGCTGGGCGAGCATCGAGCTGCTCATGACGCCACCTCCACTCCGGCGAAGAGGTCGGTCTCGCCGGGTGCGGCGCTGCCCCGTACCAACTCGTAGTACTCGGTGCCGAACAGCGGCTGGGCGAGGTCGTTGGAGAGCGCGAAGTAGTCGCCCGCCACGGTGATCTGGGTGGCGTGGGCGCGCATCGCGGCGGCCTTGGCGGCGGCGTACGCGGTGCCGTCGACGGCGGTGGTGATCCGCTCGTCCGGGACCACGCCGGGCAGGTCGGCGATGTCGGCGCTCTTGCCGAACGGCAGGCCGGGCAACTCCTCGGCGAGCCGCGCGAAGGCGTCCTCGACGACCGAGCGGGGCATGCGGTTCCAGTAGACCTTGTCCACCCGGTGCCCCCGGCCGGCGGCCAGCTCGACGGCGCGCATGGTGACGCGGTGGGCCTGGATGTGATCGGGGTGGCCGTATCCGCCGTTGTCGTCGTACGCGACGACGACCTGCGGCCGGACCTCCAGCATCACGTCGGCGAGCGCTCCGGCGGCCTGGTCGAGGTCGGCCTGCCAGAAGGCGGCGGGGTCGTCGTTGTCCGCGAGCCCCATCATCCCGGAGTCCTGGTACCCGAGCACCCGCACGTCACGAACCCCCAGCTCCCCGAGGGCGGCGTCCAGCTCGCCCCTCCGGTACGCCCCGAGCGCGGACCCCTCCAGATGCCGCAGCTCCGGCGGGATCACCTCACCCCGCTCCCCCAGCGTGCAGGTCACCAGAGTCACGTGCGCCCCCTCGGCCACGTACTTGGCCATGGTCGCGCCGTTGTTGATCGACTCGTCATCAGGATGCGCGTGCACGAGCAGCAGACGCCGGGCGGGCAGTTCGGTCATGGGGTCCAGCGTACGAGGCGGGGCCGGCCGCGGTCCTCCCGGCGGTCCCGTCAGGGGCCGTGCAGCTCGGTCTCCCACGCCTCGAACGGAGGGTCCACCTCGTAGCCGGGATCGCATGTCATACGTATCCACTGAGCGACGCGGTACTGGGCGTCGCCGTCGTTGAGGGTCTGCCCGTGTTCGTCGATCTCGAGGACGTTGGCGTAGATCGCGAAGATCATCTCCAGGTCCGAGCCGTACTCGAGCAGGTGGGCGCGGTAGTCGATGCCGTCCAGCAACTCGACGTCCAGCGTGCCGTTGCCCAGGTAGAACGCGAAGAACCGCAGAGCGGACCGTACATCTGTCGAAAGGTGTGCCACGCGATCATCTTCGGCGACCCGGCTCCCGCCTCAGCGGGCCGGGTGCTCCCGGCAGTCGCGGCAGTGGCCCGGCGCGGGGGCGCGGAAGGCCCGGTCGCAGGTGTCGCAGTTGTGGAGGGGGGGGCGCACCGGGGG
>NZ_MUNH01000841.1:0-1252 GCF_002154615.1 Streptomyces recifensis | reverse complement strand
CGCGCGCGGGGCGCGCGCGTCCGGCGCCTCACCCGTGTTCTCGGTGCGCACGCACAGCCGGTACAGGCCGTCCGCGAGCTTCTCGGCCGCGACCGTGGTGTGCGCCCGTACGTGCGCACGGCGGCGCACCACCCGCCCGGCGCCCAGTTCCTCGGTGTCGACGGCCGGCGGCGCGGAGACCTCGGCGGTGCGGGGGCCGCGCAGCAGCTCCGCCAGCGGCCAGGCGAGGTCCACCTCGTACGGGGCCGCCTCGTCGAAGCTCAGATGTGCGGTGCCGTCGTCCCCGCGGAGCGACTCCACCGGCCGGTACTGCCCGTCCTCGCCCGGCGCCTCCACCTGCTTGCGCTGAAGCTGGAGGTAGCGCACGCGCACCCGCAGCACCGCGTCCGGAGCCGCCCGCACCAGGCACTCGGTGCGCTGGTACCAGGAGTCCGCCGAACCGGAGATGCCCTCGGCGACCGGGCCCTCCGCCTCCACCCAGGTACGGGGGAGCAGCACCCCGAACTGCCAGCGGACCCGGTTCTTCGCCGAGGAACGCCGGTAGGGATAAAGCAGGTAGCCCTCGTACAGCACGGCATCCGCGACCGCGCCCACCTGGGTGAACGGGTCGCCGGACAGTGCCGTGGGGATGTCCTGGCCGGGCGCCGCGACACACGCGGTGCCGCCCTCGCCTCCCGTGTCAGCCATGCCGCCTCCTCGCCGCCGGTGCATGGGGCCATGTCTCCCACCGTGCTCCACCACCGTCACACCGCTCACGCACCCTCGCCCCTTAGGCGGACCCCGTTTGAGCCGGGCGGGTGATGCGTGAGGGCCGCTCAGTCGCCGGTGTCGCCGTGTTCCTGCCGGCCCCGGCCCCGGCCGCGCCGGGAGCGGACCACTTCCACCAGGAGCGGCAGCAGCGAGACGGCGACGACCAGCGCGATCAGTGGAAGGAGGTAGTCGTCGACGTGGTCGACCGACGCGCCCAGCGCCCAGCCCGCCAGGACGAGGCTCTGCGACCACAGCACCCCGCCGACCGTCTGCCAGATGGTGAAGACGCGCGTCGGCACCCCGAGCGCCCCGGCGGCGGGGTGCAGCACGGAGCGCAGCATCGGCACGAACCGGCCGATCACCAGTGCCTTGCGGTATCCGTACCGGGCCAGCAGGCGTTCCGCCCGCCCCACACCCTCCTTGACCCGGTGGCTGGAGGTGCGGGTGAGCAGCGCCCGGCCCCCGTGTCGTCCGACGAGGAAGCCCACCTGGGCGCCCACCA
>NZ_MUNH01000840.1:0-2434 GCF_002154615.1 Streptomyces recifensis | reverse complement strand
CGACGGCGCGGTGGTGGTGGCCGGTGCCGTACGGGTGCGCGGGCGCGGGAGTAAGGTCCGCCCATGACCGCTGTGTTGTTCGACTTCTCGGGCACGCTGTGCCGCACGGAGTCCACCGAGTCCTGGCTCCGCGCCACCCTGGCGGCGACCGGCACCAGGATGGAGGAGCCCCGACTCCTCGAAGCGGCAGCCGCGTTGGAGATCGCGGGCGCGCTCCCCGGCGGTGCCGAACCGACCACCGTCCCGGAGGAGTTGGCAGCGGCCTGGGACGAGCGGGACCTCGACGCCACGTCGCACCGAGCCGCGTACACCGGCCTCTCCCGGCAGGTGCCCTTGCCCGCGGACGCCCTCCATGACGCGCTGTACGACCGCGCCGTGACCCCCGCCGCATGGACCCCGTACCCCGACGCGGGCCAAGTCCTCGAAGAACTGTGCCGACGCGGAATCGCCGTCGGCATCGTCAGCAACATCGGCTGGGACCTGCGCCCGGTCTTCCGGCGGTACGGGCTCGACACGTACGTGGACGCGTACGTGCTCTCCTACGAGCACGGCGTACGCAAGCCGGATCCCCGGCTGTTCGCCGCCGCCTGCGCGGAGTTGGGGGTGGAACCCGGGCACACGCTGATGGTCGGCGACAGCAGGGCCGCGGACGGCGGGGCCGCCGCGCTCGGCTGCCAGGTGCACTTTGTGGATCATCTGCCCGTGCACGAACGCCCTGCTCCCCGTGCTGGATCTGGCGACAAACGCGGAACTGCCGCCCGTCTGAGGCGCTCCCCCGCGGCGCTCAGACGAACGGCAGCCCTGAAAAGGCCCCGCGCATGCGGTGCCTCATGCCTTGAGTATAGTTGGCTGACAGCCAGTCAACGCAGGAGTTCGACAATGTCCCCGCGCAGCGCCTCGGTCAATGAAGAGCTGCGGCGGCGTTCCCGCGAGCGGCTCCTGCAGGCCGCGGTCGAACTGGTGGACGAGCGCGGGTTCGAGGCGACGACCCTCGGCGACATCGCGGACCGCGCCGGATCGGCCCGCGGACTGGTCTCGTACTACTTCCCCGGCAAGCGTCGGCTGGTGCAGTCCGCCGTGCACCGGCTGATGCACCGCACGCTGGAGGAGGCGCTGGAGCGGGAACCGCGCACCGAGGACGGGCGGGAGCGGCTGGCCCGTGCGATCGACGCGATCCTGGGCCTGGCGCGGGAGCATCCGGTGCTCATGCGCCAGCACATGGCGGGCCTGCTGCACGAGGAGGGCTTCGTGCAGTGCCCGGAGCAGCAGCGCCTCTCCGAACTCCTCGGCGACACGATCGCCCGCGGCGGCGCCGCCGACGTCACCGCCGGCTACCCGATGCTCCGCGCGCTGCTGATGGGCGCGGTGTACGCCGCACTGGTGCCGGGGGTGCCCATGCCGATCCCCGTCCTGCGAGCCGAGCTGTTCGAGCGTTACGGCCTCGACGGGGAGCTGGGCCGGCCACCGGGCGGCGGCACGGACGCCGAGCCGCGCCGGGGCGACCTGTCCCGCTTCTTCGCCACGGAGAAGCATCCGGACGAAGGCGCGTAGCGCGCCCTCCCTGCCGACCACGCCGCGCGGTGCCATGCTGGAGCCGTCAGGGCTGTCACCCGATGCCCCCGGCGTGAGGAGTACACCGTGCTGCGGGTCGCCGTCGTCGGCTCCGGACCGAGCGGGTGCTACACCGCGCAGAACCTGGTGGAGCGCCACCCCGGCGTGCACGTGGACGTGCTGGACCGGCTGCCGGCCCCCTTCGGGCTGGTGCGCTACGGCGTCGCCCCGGACCACGAGAAGATCACGTCGCTCCAGGGCAGCCTCCGGACGGTGCTGGAGCACGACCGGGTCCGGTTCCTGGGCGGGGTCGGGGTCGGGGTCGGCGGTCCGGACGGGGTGCCGGTGGAGTGCCTGCGGGAGCTGTACCACGCGGTGGTGTACTGCGTGGGCGCGGCGGCGGGCCGCCCGCTGGGCATTCCGGGCGAGGAGCTTCCGGGGAGCTGGTCGGCTTCGGAGTTCGTCTCCTGGTACAGCGCGCATCCGGACGCGGCCGACGAGGGTTTCCTGCGCGAGGTGCGCTCGGCGGTGGTGATCGGGGTCGGCAATGTGGCCGTCGACGTGACGCGGATGCTGATGCGCGGCGCGGCCGAGCTGCACGGGACGGACATGCCGCAGGCGGCGTTGGAGGTGCTGACCGGGGGCGGGGTCGGCGAGGTGCTGATGGCCGGGCGGCGCGGGCCCACGCAGGCGCGGTTCACCACCAAGGAACTGAGGGAGCTGGGCCATCTGCCGGGCGTCGGGGTCTCGGTCGACCCGGGGGAGCTGGCGCTGGACCCCGGCTTCGTGGACCTCTCGGCGCTGCCGGCCCCCCAGCGGCGTAACGCCGAGGTGCTGCGCGACTGGGCCGCCGTCTCTCCCCCGGACACCGACCGGACGATCC
>NZ_MUNH01000839.1:0-536 GCF_002154615.1 Streptomyces recifensis | reverse complement strand
CCGCCGAACTCGCCGCCCTGCTCGCACCCCCCGGTGCCCCGGACGCTACGAGTTGTACGCCGACTGAGCCCGCTCCAGCCCCTCCGTGACCAGACACTCCACCGCGTCCGCCGCACGGTCCACGAAGTAGTCCAGCTCCTTGCGCTCGGTCGAGGCGAAGTCCTTCAGCACGAAGTCCGCCACCTGCATCCGGCCCGGCGGACGGCCGATGCCGAAGCGGACGCGGTGGTAGTCGGGACCCATCGCCTTCGTCATCGACTTCAGGCCGTTGTGCCCGTTGTCGCCGCCGCCCAGCTTCAGCCGCAAGGCGCCGTAGTCGATGTCCAGCTCGTCGTGGACCGCCACCACCTGGGAGAGCGGCACCTTGTAGAAGTCCCGCAGCGCGTTCACCGGACCGCCCGACAGATTCATGTACGACATCGGCTTGGCCAGGATCACCCGCCGGTTCGCCGGACCCACCGGACCGATCCGGCCCTCCAGCACCTGCGCCTGCGCCTTGCCGGCACGCTTGAACTTCCCGCCGATCCGCTCCGCGA
>NZ_MUNH01000085.1:0-27440 GCF_002154615.1 Streptomyces recifensis | reverse complement strand
GCCACGGCCCCGGCGCCGGGCGCTGAGCCCTGCCGGCGGGGAAACGGATGCTGAGCCGTTCACGGGCGGCTCGCCCGATGGGCCGCGGACGGCACCTTCGACCGCTTGCCGGTAGCAGCCCAGTCCCTGGCGGAGCCGGGGCTCGAAGAACGCGGACTCGGACGCTCCCGTGGCGGGCTGACCCCCAAGATGCACCTCGACTGCTTCCGCCCTCGACGCGATCCGCGTCGCCCGGCAGTAGCCCGACCGCCACGGGTCCGACCGGTCCGGGTCGTGGCCGACAGGAGCCGCTGCCGCGTTCCCGCTCGCCAGGACACAGCGTCGTGCCGTCGGCCACCGCGCCCACGGAAAAACGGCTCCATGCCGGCCTCGACGAAAGAGACGCGGAAGATAAGGCCCTCAGTGCGCGTAGGCCTGCGCGACCTTCAGGGTGTCTTCGTAGAGGTACAGCTTGGTGATCTCGCCGTCGGTCACCTGGAAGCGCATGGCGATGGGCATCTGGTAGGAACGGCCGGTGCTCCTCGCCACGCGTGAGAACTCCCCGAGAAGGACGGCGTGGTCGCCATCGACGACGAGAGCCTCGACATTGTCGACGTTCTTCTCCGGGACGATGTTCTCGCCCAGAACTCGCAGATAGTCGGCGACCTCGGCGCGCGTAGTACGTCGGCCGGTCCAGGGCAGCTGCGGGGACCCGGGCACATACCAGTCGATCTCCTCCGCGAAGAGCCCGGCGACGGCGTCAGGGTCTCCGGCGGCAAGCAGTCCGAGGAAATTCTCGACGACCTCACGTGTGGTCATGATCAGGGCACCTCTCGTGATGGGGTCGCTGGGAGAGAGCACAGGCGGCGCCTACCGCCAGTCGGGACACCGACCGCCGCTGCGCAGCGGATGGGGAGGACCGCATGGACGCTACGGCCCGAGGCTCCAAACCACCGCAAAGAGAGTAGAACAGATTCGGACCAACCGGTCAAGAAATGCGTCGCACTGCCGCGCCAGGGAAGGGACGTCACTACCACCTGCCTCAACAGCCCACGGTCCGCGCGGCTCGCGGCTCACGCGGCCGTGGCACGCGGTCGGTTCTCCAGGTGCGACCGTGCGGGGAACGCGAAACCTCAGAAAGGGCCGTGCAGCTCGCCCAGTCTGTCAGTCAGCCGCAGGTTCTCGGAGTAATCGACAGGGCAGGCGATCACGGACACGGCGTCCTTCTCCAGTGCCCGGCGCAACACGGGCAGGAGTTGCCCGGCAGCCTCCACCCGGTAGCCGTGTGCGCCGAAGCTCTCGGCATAGGCGACCAAGTCCGGGTTGGTGAACCTGGTGTGGCTATGGCGGCCGAGCTCCAGTTCCATCTTCCAGGTGATCAGCCCGTACTCGTCGTCCACCAGGACGAGGACGACCAACGGAACGCGTTCGCGGACGGCTGTCTCCAGTTCCTGGGAGTTCATAAGGAAGGAGCCGTCGCCCATCACGGCCAGGACCCGCCGGTCGGGCCGGGCCAGCTTGGCGGCGATAGCACCCGGCAGCGCGAAGCCCATGGTGGACAGGCCGTTGGAGACCAGGCAGGTGTCCGACTCATAGGTCGGGTAGAGGCGCGACATCCACATCTTCCCGGCGCCGGTGTCGGCGAGCACGAGGTCGTGGCGGTCCAGCGCGGCACGCACATCCGCCACCACGCGCTGGGGCACCAGGGGGAACGTGTCGTTGTCGCGCCCGTACGCGAGTTCTTCGTCGAGCAGCGTACGAATCTTCGGGCTGCTTCCCGAGTCGTAGGTGAGCCCTTCGGGCAGGGCCGCCATGAGCGCGTCCAGCGCTTGCGACAGATCGCCTTCTACGCCCACGGCGACCGGGTAGTGCGCATCGACCTCAGCGGGGAAGCGGTGCACGTGCACGATCCGCTTGTCGCCGTCCGGGTTGATTCTGGCGGGATCGAATTCCTGGAGTTCGTAGCCCACGCACACCAGTACGTCGGCCGCGTCGAAGCCGAAGTTGCTGTAGTCGTGGCGCATGAATCCGACCGCCCCAAGGGCGTTGGGGTGGTCGTCGGGAAAGACGCCCTTGCCATGGAACGTGGTTGCGACCGGGATGTTCAGCCGCTCGGCGAACCGTACGAGAGCCTGGGAGGCCCCGGCCCTGGCAGCACCGTGGCCGGCCAGTACGACGGGATGCCGTGCCCCCACGAGCACCTCGGCCGCGCGGGCGATCTGGGAGGCGGACGGCGCGTCGGCGTGAACCGCATCGATCTGCAAGGGCGCCCAGGACTCGGTGGGACGCTCGGCCTCCACATCCTCCGGCACCGCCAAGAAGACAGCACCGGGCCGCTCGCTCTGGGCGGTCTTGAAGGCTTTGCGTGTCATCTCCGGCACAGCGTCCGGGCATTCGACCCGGGCCGCCCACCGGGTGACCGGTGCGAACATCGACACCAGGTCGATCACTTGATGCGACTCCTTGTGGGAACGGCGCAGTGACCCCTGGGCGGCGAGTGCCACCAGTGGCGCGCTGTTGGTCATGGCGTCCGCGGTACCGAGCAGCAGATTGATCGCGCCGGGTCCCAGAGTGGCCGAGCACACTCCGGCCCGGCCGGTCAGCCGGCCGTAGATCTCCGCCATGAACGAGGCGGCCTGCTCATGGCGCACCAGGATGTACCGGATTCCGGAGCCGTTCAACGCGTCGATGAAGCGGATGTTCTCCTCACCGGGAATGCCGAAGACGTAGTCGACGCCTTCGGCCTGCAGACAGCGCACCAACACGTGCGCGACATCCTCCACCGCTGTCGTGCTCCGCGACTCGCTCGCGCCTTCACTGCCCATGAGGCGAAGGTAGGCACAGTCGGACGGGCGCGGCCACTCGTCTGCCTCCGCTCAGTGCGGACCTGCATCGAGGCCGTTCGGAGGCGCTGGGGTGGCGGCTGCCATGACCGGCCCGCAGGCTGGACCCGGGGGGCGACGCGCGGCCGCGCACCGAGCGGCGGCAGGGCTTTGGGAGGACCGTGTGACCGCTTCGTCGCCCGCTACTGACGCCGATACACCCCCGGCACGTTACGACGACCTGCGCGCCCTGGTGATCAACTGCACCCTCAAACGTTCGCCGGAGACGAGCAACACCCAGGGGCTGATCGACCGGAGCACCGCCATCATGGAGGACCAGGGAGTGCGCGTCGACGTGGTCCGGGCGGTGGACCACGACCTCGCCACCGGTGTCTGGCCCGACATGACGGAGCACGGCTGGGAGACCGACGCCTGGCCGGAGCTGTACCGCCGAGTCATGGCAGCCGACATGCTCGTGTTGGCCGGCCCCATCTGGCTGGGCGACAACAGCTCTGTCATGAAGCAGGTGATCGAACGTCTGTACGCCTGTTCCAGCCTGCTCAACGAGGCGGGGCAGTACGCCTACTACGGCCGTGTCGGCGGCTGCCTGATCACCGGGAACGAGGACGGCGTCAAGCACTGTGCCATGAACGTCCTCTACAGCCTCCAGCACCTCGGTTACACCATCCCACCCCAGGCGGACGCCGGCTGGATCGGCGAGGCGGGACCGGGCCCCTCCTACCTCGACCCCGGCTCGGGCGGCCCGGAGAACGACTTCACCAACCGCAACACCACCTTCATGACCTGGAACCTGCTGCACCTGGCCCGGGCGCTGAAGGACCTGGGCGGCATCCCCGCCTACGGCAACCAACGCATCGCCTGGGACGCCGGCTGCCGGCGTGACCACGAGAACCCTGAGCACCGCTAGCCAGACAGCATTGCGGAGAGGTGGACGACATCAGTGCCCGGAGTCGCACCGCTGGCTCGAGTCGCACCGGGGCTGGACAACGCCAGCGGCGAGGCCGGCGGTGGCCGTCGGCCAGGCGTCGAGAACGAGGCGTATAAAACGGCACCCCTCGAGCGTCGCGGCCATCCTCAACTGGACCCGACGCGCTGATCACAGAGACAGAACCTAGGCGTCGATGCTCTCTCCCGGCGACAACCGCAGGTGCTCCGCGCCGCCGAGATCGCCGACCGGACTGGTCCAGTACGGTCAGCGCGTCGCCGGGATGGAAGACCGAACCGTCCACGAAGTAACCGACGTTGGAGATCCGCGGGATATCCGGGTGGATCATCGCGTGCCACTCGCCATGCACCTGGACGTCGAATCCGGCGAGGGTGAGGGCATCGCCCTCGCCAACAGTGTGCACCCGATTGGGGAATGCGGCGGCAACTTGGTCGGCGACAACCGCCGGCGCCCACAGCCCGGCCGCCGGGTTCGCCTCCAGAGCGAAGCGCAACCGCTCCTCGTCGAAGTGGTCGAAGTGCTCGTGAGTGACGAGGATGGCGTCCGCGCCGGCCGCCGCGTCCTCCTCGCTCCACAGACCCGGGTCGATGACGAGGACGCCGCCGTCATTCTCCAAGCGCACGCAGGCATGTCCCCTTTTGGTGAGCTTCATACTCCAAGTCTGCGCCGCCCGGCCCGCACCTGCCCGGTCTCATCTCGACAGCGGCACAGAGGATGGGACTGGCCGAACCGCTGGCGCAACACGGGGCCGCCACGCGCCGCTAAGGGGGTAGACCTGGTTGTGTCGGCCGGGACGATGAGCAACCCCCGAGCAGGCCTCGCCGCAGGTGGTGTCGGCTTGGCCGGACGGCTGCGGGACGTCCGCACGGATGCCCTTGGTGAAGGCGTCCAGGTCGGCGCCTTAGACGCCCCACCGTGCTTGCCATGCGCGGACGCCACCTGAGATCAAGGCCGTCGGTCGACTCACTCCCACTAGGTGTCGGATCAGGGTCGCGGCAGGCGCGACAGCGCGGCGCGGCCGATCTGCAACAGGGCTGAGCCGTCCATGTTCGTCTTGGCGAGAAACTCGATGCCCTGCAGGACGGCGAGGAGCATGCGTCCGAGCTCCTGCGGGTCGGCCTCCGGATCCAGGTCTCCTTGTCGCTGCGCGTCCTCCACGCAGGTGATCAGAAGGTCTTCCACCTCCTGGTAGGTCGTTCGAGCCCGGGAGACCACCTCCGGATCCTGACCGTGCAGCTCCGACGTACTGTTGACCATGAAGCAACCACGCCGCTGCGCGTCTTCCGCGAAGCCGTTGGCCGCTCCTTCCAAGAGAAGAGTCAGACGCTCCAGGGCCGGTCCGGGTCGGGTGAGGACCTGCCGGACGCTCGTCAGCTGCTCCTCGCGATAGCTGTCCAGCACTTGCAGAAACAGTTGGTGCTTGTCGCCGAACGCCCCGTACAGGCTTCCCTTGCCGAGGCCGGTGACCCCCATCAGGTCCTGCAGCGACGTCGCGGAATAACCTCGGTTCCAGAACTGCTCGCGCACGGACTCCAGAACCTGGTTTTCGTCGAAGTTTCGAGGGCGGCCCATAGGTGACACCATACCGATTTTGGACCAGGGGGTCCATATGGGTGCTCCTGGGCCGGTTCGGGTGAGGCCCGTGGACGAGTAGCGGTTGCCGACGGCGATTGCCCTGTTTGCGTCGCCTGGCCGCACTCCAGGACCGGTTGCCGCACGGAACACACTTCTCCGTGAGCGGCTGCAGCCTGCCGCAGGGCCAACCTTCGACGAATCCCTGGACGGCTCCCGCGGTCTGGTGCAGCACCTCGGCGTACCGGTCGAGGAACTGGTCAGCCAGCCATTGCCCGACGACCGTCACGGCGGGCGGCGTGCCAGGGTTGCGCCCCCAGGACCGATGCCGACAGGTCTCCGCATTCCTCCTGGTCGAGTGATCTCTTTCACGGCTTTAGTTTATTGTTCAACTACACGGGAGTGTGTAGCGTCCATATCGCGACAGCCCGGCAGATCCCACCAGTTGGCGACGGACAAAGCCGACAGGCTACGCGGGAGGAAATACTCATGAACAAGATCATTCTGCATATCACTCGCGCGGGCGTAGCCGCTGCGCTCGCCGGAGGTGCGCTCCTGGCCACCATCGGCTCTGCGAGTGCGACCACGCCTCAGCCGAATGAGCGCATCGCAGTGATCGATAGCGGCAGACAAGTTTTTTCTGACCATGGAAGCCCGCAGATCGGCTACAGGAGCGCCGGCGATCATTCGGGCGGGCCCGCGTACGCCGACCCTTGGGTCACAGATCAGTTGACGAGATTGGATCCCTGGGTCACCGGCCAGGTGGCGGCACTGGATCCCTGGGTCACTGGCCAACTGACGGACCTCGACCCCTGGATCACCGGTCAGCTGGCAGCATTCCCACCCTCCAGCAGCCAAAGCCACCGCCTCGATACCGCATGATGTCCTGCCGGGTTCCGTGGCGTTGACTGAAGGCGCCATCGGCATGCTTCGATGAAAGACTGCCGTGCACTCGCGCCAGTTCATAATCAGAGTCCGTGCCGCAGTGAAACATTGACGTGACGCTCTGTCGTTTCCTCATTTCACAAAGTATTGACCCGCCGACGAACCAGACCGCCCGTTCGGGCCTCGGGCCCGGAGGCTTAGGCCGCCGCATTGTCGTCTCCGAGGGTCGGGTCTAGCCTTGACAGCGCGGAACGTTCTCGAGCTGGACCGGCCACTCAGTCATGCAGTGACTCATCCGACCTGCGTGCGGGCGTGTTTGACGTGCGTGCCAGAGGGTGCAGGAGGTCGACGTGCTTCCCACGCGACACAACACGGCGACGATCGAAGGACAAAAGGTCTTCTACCGCGAGGCCGGCCCCAACGAGGCACCGGTCGTGGTGCTGCTCCACGGATTTCCGAGCAGTTCCCACATGTTTCGCCACCTCGTCCCGGCGTTGGCTGACGATTATCACGTCATCGCCCCAGACCACATCGGTTACGGCCATTCGGCCATGCCCAAGGTGGACGCGTTCGATTACACCTTCGACAACCTCACGGGTGTCACTGCCGGCCTTCTCAACCACCTCGGGATCAACCGCTTCTCCATGTACGTGCACGACTATGGAGCGCCGATCGGCTGGCGCCTGGCTCTCGACCCCTCCTTCGACGTCAGCGCGATCATCTCGCAGAGCGGGAACGCCTACATGGAGGGCTTCGCCAAACCCTTCTGGGACGATCTGTTCGCGTACGCCACCGAGCCCAGCCGTGACACGGAGCCCGGCGCGCGGGCCAAGTTCAGCCCGGCCACCACCCGTTGGCAGTACGAGAACGGTGCGTCCGACCCCAGCCTGGTCAGCCCGGACACCTGGACCCTCGACCAGCTCCTGCTGGAGCGGCCGGGCAACGACGAGATTCAGCTCGCCCTGTTCCGTGACTACCCCACGAACATCGACGGCTACCCGAAGCTGCAGGAGTACTTCCGCACCAGCCAGGTGCCCCTGCTGGCTGTATGGGGTGAGCGGGATGAGATCTTCGGGCCGGACGGCGCGCGGGCATTCTCCCGTGACCTGCCCGAGGCCGAGGTGCACTTGCTGCCCGCAGGCCACTTCGCTCTGGAGACCCACCTGGACAGCATCAGCGGATACATCCACGGGTTCCTCGGCCGCGTCCTCACCTGAAGCCCAGCCGCGTACGCGCGCTCCGGCCGATCCCGACGAGTACGGCGTCTGAGGGTGCGCGCCGGCCGACCAGCAGGGGTGTCGAGGGGCGCGCCCCAGAAAGGGTGGTGTGGTGGCCACATTGGTAGCGGTGAATGTCGGGATGCCGGCAGACGTGCCCTGGCACGGCAAGACGGTGCACACCGGCGTCTACAAGCAGACGGTAGCCGGACCGCGGATGGTGCGGCGGCTGAACATCGACGGGGACGGTCAGGGAGATCTCGGCGGACACGGTGGCGAACAGCGGGCGGTGCTGGTCTACCAACTCGACTCCTACCGTTTCTGGCAAGACGAGTTGGGTCGCGATGACCTCACTCCCGGCGTGTTCGGCGAGAACTTCACCGTCGACGGACTGCCCGACGACGAGGTCTGCATCGGCGACCGCTACCGCATCGGCGCGGCTCTGTTCGAGGTCACCCAGCCCCGAGTCACCTGCTACCGGGTGGGGCTGCGTATGGGGGAACCCCGGATGGCGGCCCTCCTGGTGGCCCACCACCGGCCCGGCTTCTACCTGCGTGTCATCGAGGAGGGCGAGGTGGAGGCCGGCCAGGACATTGTCAAGGAGTCCACTGGCCCGGAGGCCATGACCGTCGCGGAGCTCGACGCCGTGCTCTACCTCTCCGGACACACCCGCGAACAGGTGGAGAGGGCACTTCGGATCCCCGCCCTCAGCCCCGGCTGGCAGGGCTCCATGAAGACCCTCCTGGACCAGGAGGACCACCCGTCAGCCGGTGATTCCTCCGGCAGCGCAGGGCTCAGCGCAGCGGCCACCGCACCTCCGCCCGCCTGGCCCGGATTCCGGCCGCTCACCGTCACGGAAATACAGCCCGAAAGCCGCAGCGTCTTCTCGCTACGGCTGGCCGCCGCCAACGGTTCCCCGCTCCCGGCGGCACGGCCGGGCCAGTTCATCACCGTCAAGGTACGTCCCGGCGGAGAGGCTCCGCCTCTTGTCCGCAGCTACTCGTTGTCCGGGGAGCCGGGGACGTCCACCTACAGGATCAGCGTGAAGGTCGAACCACACGGTGCCGCCAGCAACGCGCTGCGAGCCCACATCCGCGCCGGCGACCGGCTGGAGGCCGCAGCGCCCCGCGGCACCTTTTGCCTGGCTGACGGTGACAATCCGGTGGTTCTGCTGTCCGCCGGCGTAGGTGCCACTCCGGTTCTGGCCATGTTGCACGCCCTCGCCCGCGACCGCTCCACCCGCCAGGTGTGGTGGTTGCACGGTGCCCGCGACGGCACCGAGCACCCCTTCGCCCGGGAAAGCCGCGACCTGATAGCGTCGCTGCCCGACGCCCGGGCGGCCGTCTACTACAGCAAGCCCACCAGTGCCGACCGGTTGGGTGTCGACTACGCAGCGGCCGGCCGCCTGTCGCCCGAACTGGTCCGCAGGCTCGCCCTGCCGACCGACGCCGACGCCTACCTGTGCGGGCCCGCCGCCTTCATGGAGGGGGTCACCGCCGCGCTCGTGGACCTTGGCCTGGACGCCGCCCGCGTTCACACCGAGATCTTCGGCTCCGGCGCTGCCATCACCCCCGGGATCAAGGGCGCTGCGTCCGCGCCCGCACCACACCTGCCTCCGGGTCCTGCAGGCGGCGGCCCGCAGGTGTCCTTCGCCCGCAGCGGCCTCAACGTCCCCTGGGACGACACCAAGGACTCACTGCTCGAACTCGCTGAGGCCTGCGACGTCCCGGTCCAGTGGTCCTGTCGCACCGGGGTCTGCCACACCTGCGAACTCGCCCTGATGTCCGGGGCCGTCAACTACGCGCCTGAGCCCGTCGAGCCGCCGGGCGAGGGCAACATCCTGATCTGCTGCTCCAGACCGGCCGGAGAGATCGTTCTGGACTTGTGAGTCCGCCATGGCGTGGTGGACGCTGTCGTGGCTGTCGTCGGCGATCACCGCGCATGAGATTCTGACGGCAGCGAACAGGAGCAACTGCTCGGCGTTCCGTCACCGCACAGGCACGGGTCTTTCAGCGACCACGTCACTCGATGGTCCGCGAGTTTCACGTGACCTGAGGCGGATTGTTGAACTCGGGGCCGACCCGATCTCCGTACGCACCACGCGAGGGATCGAAAGACGTGTTCATAGTGGCGAGAAGCCGCAGGCGCTCCTCGGATTCACTTCCGGGGTCTGCGTGGTACGTGATCAGCGCCTGCATGTCGGTCCCGGGAATCAGGAGCTTTTCGTAGTGCAATTCGATGGGGCCTACTTGCGGGTGGTTGAGCTTGCTGATTCCGGTGGTTTTGTGCGTGACGTCCTGGCGTGCCCAGAGCCTTCGGAATCGTTCGCTGCGCAAGGAGAGTTCCCCGACTAGTTCGACCAGACGGGACTCCTCCGTGTCCGCACCGACGATGGAGCGAAGGTAGGGCACGACACGTGCTGTCATCTCATCCCAGTCCGTGTGGAGCGCGCGCATCTCCGGTTCCAGGAAGGCGGCGAGGATGCCGTTCTGGCCGGGAGCGTTGTAGGGAGATAGGGCGACGGCAAGGGCATTGGCCGCGAGCACATCCATGTACTTGCCGTGTACGTACGCAGCGGTCAGAGGCCAGCTGTTGATCAGGGTGTGAATGCCGTCACTGACACATGCACCACTTCGCGGACGCCGTACGCGCCCGCGGCGGAAACCCCGAGCAGCTCCTCGAACGCGGCATCGCCGGTGCCCACGGACTGGTCGAAGCCGCTCAACTCGTCGCCGCCGCCCGCGGCACCACCGCATCCGGAACCCGCTGATGTCAGGCATACCCGCGACAAGCCGCGCCGCCGCCCTCGTCCAGCCCGGCCGGCCGCTGGAGATCATCAATGCCCGGATACCCTCGGTGGTCGAACCCTCCGCACTGCTGGTGCGTATGACGGCGGCCACTCTGTGCGGCATGGACGTCCATGTCGCACACGGCGCCGCCGGTGCCGCCCCCGGAGCAGCCCTGCCCCTGATCCTGGGACACGAGATGGTCGGGCAGATCGTCACCTTCGGGGACGGCCCGCGCACCGACTCGGTCGGCCAGCCCCTCACCGAAGGAGACAGGATCATCTGGACCCACGGCATGTGCGGCCGCTGCCATGCCTGCGTCATCGACCAGGAACCCAGCCTGTGTGAGAACAGGCGCCGCTACATGACGGAGAGCGCGAACTCGTATCCGTTTCTGCACGGAGGCTTCTCCGAGTACGGCTACGTCTATCCCACGGCAGGCCGTGTCCGCGTCCCCGAGGACGTTCCAGACGCGCTCGCATCGGCCGCAGCCTGCTCGCTGCGCACCGTCATGCACGGCTTCGAGCGGCTGGGGAGGATCGCTGCCACCGACACGGTGGTGGTCCAGGGAGCCGGCCCCGTCGGCCTGTTCGCCGTGGCCAAGGCCGTGGCCGAAGGGGCCGGCCGCGTCATCGTGATCGGCGGCCCCGCGGACAGGCTGGAAGTGGCCAAGCGCTGGGGCGCAGACGTGTGCATCGACATCAACGATGTCACGGCGGGCCAGGAACGCCTGGCGCTGGTGCGGGACTTGACACGAGGCCACGGAGCGGACGTCGTACTGGAGATGTCCGGGATACCGGCAGCCTTCTCCGAGGGCGTGGACATGCTGCGCGTCGGCGGCCGCTACCTCATCGTCGGCCAGGCCCACGAGCGCACCGTGCCGTTCAACCTGAGCGTGATCATGCACAAACAGGCCACGTTCATCGGCTCCCGCTCAGCTGGAGTCGACCACTACTGGAAGGCGCTGGAGTTCCTGCGCAGTCACGCCGACCGGTTCGCCTGGGAGGACTTGGTCTCCCGTCACTACAAGCTTGACGAGATCAACGAAGCGTTCGAGCAGATGCGTTCCTGGAGCGAGATCAAGCCCGTCATCGATTTCACCCAGGACTGACCTTCGGAGGATTCTCATCAACACCGTGGCATGACCGCGCACGGTGCCGGGCCCCGCCATGGGCGGGGCTCGCCAGACTGCCGGTCTTTTGACCATCACCCTCGTGGGCGCCGTCGTCAGTAGCCTCGGCGCCCCCCTCATCCCGGCGATCGCCGCCTCCACCTCCGTGTCCCTCGCCTCCGCGCAGTGGACACTCACGATCACGGTGCTCGTCGCCGTAGTAGCCACACCTCTCATGGGTGGGCTCGGCGACGGCCGCCACCGACGCCCTGCGGTACTGACGGCACTGGCTCTCGTAGCCGCAGGTTCCGTCATCGCAGCCCTGGGCACCACCAGTTTTCCGGCCCTTCTGCTGAGCCGAGCCTTCCAAGGCGTCGGCCTCGGGCTGGCACCCGTAACCATCGCGGTGGCCGGTGACCTCTTCAGCGGGGAACGCCGTACCCGGACCGTCGCCACGCTGTCCATCGTCAACGCGGCCGGTGTCGGGCTCGGCTATCCGCTCACCGGTGCACTCGCGCAACTCGCCGGAATCTCGGGGGCCTACTGGTTCGGTGCAGCGGCTGCTCTGATCGCCCTGGCCGCCGCCTGGGCAGTGGTACCTTCCACCCGCAGCCGCCCTCACAAGCCCATCGACCTGCGCGGCGCCCTGCTGTTCGCCCTCTCCATGACCGCCCTCCTCGTCGCAGCGTCGGAGGGTGAGGGCTGGGGTTGGAGATCGCGGCGCACCATGACCCTCACTGCCCTCGCCCTGGTCATCGGAGCGTTCTGGGTCTGGCTGGAGTCACGCACCAGGCATCCGCTCGTCGATCTCAGACAGCTGCGCCTTCCTCCCGTACTCACCGCTCATGCCACCGTTCTTCTCGGCGGCATCGGCATGTATCTGCTGCTGTCCCTGAGCACTCGCCTCGTACAGGCTCCTGTAAGCAGTGGTGGCCTGGGCAAGCCGGCGACTGTGGCCGGCCTGATGATGGTGCCGCAATCCATCGGCAGCTTCACCGCCCCCTGCTTCACTCGCCGGGCGAGCGCCTTCCTACCCCGACGCCTCCGGCTGCCGGCGGCCGGGCTCGTCATGATGCTCGCCATGGGGCTGTTCACGCTGTGGAGTCACAGCATCCCCGGACTCGTCGCGGCGATGCTGCTGGCTGGTATCGGCATCGGCGTCGTCTTCTCGACCGTGCCGAGCCTGATCGTCGACAGCGTCGACAGCGACCAGCGGGGAAGCGCGCTCGGCTTCAACCAGATCTTCCGCTACGTCGGCTACAGCATCGGCAGCGTCCTGACCTCGATCATCCTGACCGCTCACACCCCCATCGGCTCGCCCTATCCCACCAGCAGCGGATACGGCGTCGCTGCCTTGGCCGGTTTGGCCATCTGGGGAGTTGTTGCCATCACCAGCGCGGCCGCCAGAAGTTGGCCCTCCACCACTAGCTACGAGGGACAGAACTCAGCATGACTGCACAACCCGCGCCCGCCGAAGTGAGGCGATTGGGATGCCTGACCCTTCGCTACCTTCCCGACGGCGTTATTCGTGCTCATCCCGGCCACGCCTACCCTCAGCACGCACACCTTGCCCAGGCACCCGACCTGGACCTGCTCGACGACCGCGGTCGGCTGCTGCTGAGTGTCGGTGCCCTTCTTGTGGAGAGCCCGGACTTCAGAGTCCTCATCGACGCGGGTATCGGCCCGCGGACGATCACCACACCCTCACCCGACACCGCGATACCTGCCGGTGCCATGACCGGTGGAGAACTGCTGGAAAGCCTGGCCACAGTTGGCTTGGTCCCCAGCGACATCGACACCGTCCTGCTCTCCCACCTGCACGCCGATCACGTCGGATGGATCACACCTGGCGACGCCCAGGAGCAGGCGACCTTCCCGAACGCCGAATACCTCATGGGAGAGGACGAGTTCGCCTTCTGGGGACGCGCAGAGAACGCCTCACGCCTCACGGCGCCCACGAAGCGGCAGTATGACGTCATCGGCTCACGCAGGCGCGACCTTCGGAACGGCGAAAGCCCGCTGCCGGGCATCACCGCACTGCCCACGCCCGGCCACACTCCCGGACACACCAGCTTCATCCTGGATGGCGGCAACGGCGAGCGCGCAATCGTCATCGGCGACGCCATGCACACATCAGCCGAGGTGGCACATCCGGACATGTGCTGGACCGGAGACCTCGATCCCCAGGCCGCCATCGCATCACGCCACGCCCTGGTCGCCGAGTTCGCCGAGCCGGGGACATGTGCCATCGGGCCGCACTTCACCGGAACCGTCTTCCCCGACGCATAGGCGCCGTGGCGGAGCACGGCTCAGCACCGCACAGTGCCGTCTCTCCCATGAGATGAACCGACGAACGTGTCCCAGGCGGGGTCGCATCGGTAGGCCCGGCTGTCCATCGTCCCAGCGGTATCCGGTCTACTTCACCGCCCCGCGATATGAGCCGTTCTTCGTGATGGGGCGGCTTCCGGCGCGTCCCAGCCGACGCACTCGCCCGACTGCGTCGGCTGTGTCCGGCCAGAATGACGGACGCGCAGCGGACCGCCGTCGGCCTTAACTGCAGGTTTCGCCTCTGCTGAGGGGCCGGAGCAGCCGGTCATCCAGCCGCGGGCAGCCCGTCCCAGCAGCGCTGCCCGCGGGTTCCCCCGGCCAGGGCCTGGCGTGCGCCTACTTGTGCCGTCGGCCCCCGGCGCACGACGAGGCGCCAACCTACGGACTCTAAGGGCCGGTTGTCACCCACGCGGCTGAAGGTACTCGAAGACCGCTCCGTCGGGGTGGCGGGCGACGAGTCTGGTTCCGTTGGGTACCTCACTCGGCGCGTCCACGATCGCCGCTCCGGCTCTGCCCAAGGCCTCCTGAACGAGAGTCAGGTCGTGCACAAGGATCGTGGCGTTCTGCGCTTCGTGGTTACCCCTGGGGCCGGAAATGAGCAGAAAAGGCCCTACCAACGCCAACTGCATCTCCTCGTACGGAAATCGCAGGACCTCGGGGTTGCCTGCCAGCTCTTTGTAGAGCGGAATTGCCTCTTCGAGGTCGTCCACGGAAACGTTCGTGATCATTGCCTGGATATTGCTGTTCATGGCTTCTCCACGGATTAGTTGACTTGAGCGACGCGGGTACGAATGCAGTCACTCGGAAGAATCAGGCCCGACCATGTGCCGGCCAGAAAGGGGACAACCTGACTGCGCAACGGAGCAGTCTCAGATGGCGGGGAGCTCGCCGCCGTCAACCACCAGACTTGCTCCGGTAATCCACTGAGCCCGGTCGGATGCCAGGTAGGCGACAGCCTCGGCGATGTCGCGCGGGTCTCCAGGACGCCCCAGAGGGATGCCGGCCGTGATGTCGGCAAGCGCGACGCCCATGGCGTCGGCGACGTCCTGTCGGATCGCGTCAGCGCCCGGAGTGAGCACGTTGCCGGGCATGATCGTGGCGACGCGGATTCCGGCGGGTGCGAGCTCGGAAGCGAGTGCCTTGCCGTAAGCGTTGAGCGCGGCCTTGGCAGCAGCGTAGTGCGCAACTGCCGGCGCCGGCGTGAGGGCCACTCCGGACGAGATGTTGACCACCACACCGCCCGGCCCGGCCTCGCGCACCGCCGGCAGCAACGCGTTGTTGACCCTCACGACGGACAGGAGGTTCAGGTCGAGTGCATTGATCCATTCCTCATCAGGGATGGACGAGATACCCCCGAGGTGAGCGCGCGCGGCAGCAGCATTGTTGACGACGATGTCGACGCCGCCGAGTTCGTCGAGGGCGGCTGCCGCGAACGCCTGCACACCAGCGAGCGTGCCGATGTCGCCTCGGATAAAGCTGGCGGCCTTCGGTGTCTCGTCGGAGGCGTTACGCGCCGTAGTGACTACGGTCGCACCTCCGTCGAGCAGGCGCTGCACAATAGCCGCGCCGATTCCGCGAGAGCCACCGGTGACAATGGCACGCTTGCCTGCGAATTCGGAGGCGCTGGGGGAAGGGAGGTCTCTAAACATATCTTCGAGCCTAACTGTTTTGGACCGATCGTCCATCATTTTGAGAGCGAACTTTCGGTATGGCGTTCTAGGAATGGCGCGCCCATGGAAGTGCTCGGCAGTCCGATCCTCGCGACACGTCGCCGGCTCGAAACACTCGGTAAGGCCAGGGTCGAAACGAAGACCCGGACCCGCATCGCCGACGCCGCCATCGACAACATCGCGCTGCCCGCTTTTCGCACCCTAGGGGCCGAGATGGGAAGAGGCTTATCGTCCCGGAGTGCACACCAGGCGCCGAGATACCTGCCTACTCCCCGGTGAACACCGGAGGCACCACTGCTTCACCGGCCTGGATCGCATGTGTCACAGCGGCGAACGCGTTCTGTGCGTCAGCCGTCGTGAACAGATCCATGGACAGATCAAGGAGGAGGGCATCGGCGCTGCTCACACCGCCGTTGGACCATGCCTTGAACAGCGCTTTGGTCGCGGCGTAGGACCGCGTGGGGCCGGCAGCGAGCTGCGCCCCCAGGGCGTCGGCTGCGGCCGGGAGCTCGTCGTCGGCCACCACACGGTGGACGAGTCCCATCTGCTTGGCCTCTGTCGCCGTGATCGTCTCAGCCAGGAGGATCTGGGCCATTGCCCGGCTGCGTCCCACACGCTCCGCCAAGCGTTGCACGCCACCCGCCAGTGCGGTCATCCCCGCCTTGGATTCCACCCAGGCGAAGGTGGCGGACTCAGCTGCGATCACGAGGTCCGCGCGCAGGACCAACTCGTAGTGTCCGCTGATGACCTCCCCCTGCACTGCGGCAAGCGTCGGAATGCGCAGGGCCTCAATAGCCGTATAGGCTTGATTGACTTCTGCGATGAAAGTGCGGAACCAGTTCTTGTCCTTTCCGGGCCACTCAGGGATCGCCCCGCCCGTGCCAAAGTTCGCCCCCTCAGCACGAATGACAAGTGCCCTGATGTCACTGGAACTCGCCTCGTGTACGGCCGCGAGCAAGTCGTCGGCGAACTCTCGACCCAACTCATTCTCCGGAGGGTTGCCAAGAATGATGCTTCCGACAGCCTCACTGCGGACAAATTTTACGGATTTCACACCCGTTCCTCTCCATTCGTCGACCATGCACTCGGTTTACGACCGCGAGGCGCCTGCCCGGGCCTGCCCCGAGCAGGACGTCCCGAACCGAGGGGCAGGCAGGGATCGGGGGCCCCTCGGGGCAGGTCGGAGTTTCACAGACGGTCGCGCGGCCGCCCCGTGCACGATTCTTTCTTCGGCCGCGTGGCTGGATCGGCTTGAGCGCCGTGCTACGCGACTGTGGTCACTCGGAAGAATTAGGCCTGAGCAGATGCTGGCCAGAAAGTGGTCCACCCAACTGCATCAGAACACCCCCTGGGCGCAAACCACCCACATCGAGAGGCGCGAACCCGAAGGACTCCGCGATCTTCGCTACCTGACCCTTCGCCGCGGCATCATCGCCGGCGTAGAACAGCACTACGCGCCCACCCTCACGCACCGGTGACGCAATGTACTCGGCGTAAAGGCTGTTGAAGGCCTTCACCACGCGGGCTCCAGGGGCGAGATTAGCGACAATCTCGCTGCCTGTTCTGCAACCGAGGTCAGCCACAACGACGGGATCCAGCGATTCGAAGACATTGGTGGCGTCGACAAGGATGCGGTCGTTCCAGGGCGGCAGATCCTTGAGAGCTTCGGGAACGGACGGCCACGGCACGGCGAGCATCACGATCTCGGCCGAGGCAGCCTCCTCGCGGGTGCCGGCTGTTGCGCGCGGGCCCAGCTCGGCGACCAGAGGTATGAGGCTTTCAGGGCCCCGGCTGTTACTGAGGACGACTTCATGTCCCGCGGCGAGTGCCTGCCGAGCGAAAGCGAGGGCGACGGAACCCGATCCGATGAATCCGATCTTCATGTTGAGCTCTCTGCTGTGTGAGTTCTGAACCTGTCAGGCCCGGGAAGAGGTCAGGAGAACGGTGCCCGCCTTGCCGGGCCGCTCCATGTAACGCACTGCGTCCTTGACTTCGGCAAGGTCGTACTGTGCGGCGATACCGAACAGTTCAGGTCGTTCCAGGGCCAGTTGCACGGCTTCGGCGATGTCCTGCTCGCGCACGGCGGCAGGTGTTTCGGCGAGCCACCGCCCGATGGTGACGCCGCGCACGGTCAGACCCCGCGAGGTAAGCGTCATGGCGTCGAGCGCCATCGACTCCCCCTCCGCGAGTCCGCCGTAGGCCAGCAGACTGCCGCCATCGACGAGCAGATCTGTAAGCAGACCGGACATGGCGCCGCCAATGGGGTCGCAGATGACCTGTACCGGCCGCTCCCCGACGGCAGCACGCACCCTGGCGACCCAGTCACCTTCCTCGGTGCTCACGACAGGCACGTCGAACTCCTGCCGCAGGGCGGCAGCGCCGGCGGCACTTCGGACGACAGAGACCGACGAGTACCCACGTGACATCGCCAGTGCCGTCAGGAGTCGGCCGACCCCCGAACCGGCTGCAGTGTGCAGCAGCACCCCGCCCCCGGCCCGCAACCCGGACTCCTCCGCTGCGCGCAAGAGCATCGCCGCCGTGATCGGCTTGACCAGTAGCTGGCTTGCGACGCCGTCCGGGACAGCGTTCGGGACAGGTACGACGAACTGAGCCGGAACGACCACCTGATCGGCCCAGGCACCAGGTGCGGGAAAGAACGCCACCCGTCCACCCACGGCCAGGTCCGCCTTCGCCGCGAGACCTGGTCCCACGGCCTCGATCGTGCCCATGCCCTCGAAACCGGGTGTGGCCGGTTCCGCGAGCTGCTGACCGCCGGCGTATCGTCCTCGAACGCCAGCGAGATCTCCCGGATGTGCGGGGCGCGCGTTAACCCGGATCAGCACTTCCCCAGGACCGGGCGGCTGCAAGTCGGGAGTGTCCCGTACCTCCAGTACGTCGGACGGCTCGCCGAACCTTTCGTAGACCACACTTCGCATGGATGCCTCAGATACATGGTCGGGAACGTGCGCACCTTTGCGCGCGAATTCTTGGAGGGGCATGACGGGGCCGTACCTCCGACGGAAGTACGGCGCCTCCCGGTGCGTTCAAAAACCGGATCGGCGAGCCGGAGCTTCCGAGCGGACCTCCGGCTCGGACAGCTCAGTCATCTCGATCGAGATTGAACGCTTCCGTACCGCCCGGGGGGTCGCCCGCACCCTGGGACGCGATCGCGTACTTCTGCCCCTGACGGTCGAGGATCCGGACGTTCTCCGTCACCTCGCGCAGCGCCTTCAGGAAAGGCTCCGAGGTGTTGTGCCGATCCAGCGCCGCCTGGTCCTCCCACCCCTCGGAGAGGTGGATGACATTGGGATCGAGCAAGTCGGCTGCGAAGACGTAGAACACGCAACCCGGCAGTGCTGCCGTGTACTCGAGATGGGGAACCACAGCATCCACGAACTTTTGACGGTCCTCGGGGTGCACCCGGTAGTAGGTGCTGTAGACGATCTGCGTGGGGGTTTCCCTGTTCTTGGGCTGAGCCATGTCTTCTCCCGCGGGTGTCGGTTTCAGGTAAGAACACGTGGGGCTTGGAGTACAGCTCTGGCAACGATCTCCGGCCAGTTACGAATGCCTACCCCAGATGGATGCAACCATAATGGTTACATCCAGGGTCGTCAAAGTGTGCACTATCACGGCGCGAAGTTCTGAACCTCGGGCGAGCGTCCAACTAGATCGACAGGAACCCGCCGCTCCGGCGCATTACCCGGCATGCCGCAAGCGTGTGCGGCGCCCTCCCATAACTGGCCGTACAGCCCGACCGCGTCTTCTGCCTCAACCGGCCGGACTCGGCCAATCCGGCTTGCCGGCCGACACGTTCGCTCCATCTTGGACAGAAGGTCACTGGTGACGGCGGACTTAGGTTGGCCCGGATTCCATCAGCCAACTCCCCCGACATGGAAAGGCCTGACCCGCACATGACCTCCACCCACGCCTTCTGGCTGGCCGGCCGCCAGGCCACCGGCGAGGACAGCTTCGACGTCTCCTCCCCGTGGGACGGCCGCGTCGTCGGCCGGGCGAGCGTGCCCACCGACGCCCAGGTCGAAGAGGCCGTGGCCGCCGCGTACGCGGTCCGCGACGAGTTCGCCGCCGTCCCCGCCCACGTCCGCGCCACCGCCCTCGACCACGTCGCGCGGCGGCTGACCGAGCGCACCGAGGAGATCGCCCAGCTCATCTCCGGCGAGAACGGCAAGCCCATCAAGTGGGCGCGCGGCGAGGTCGCCCGTGCCGTCTCCGTGTTCCGGCTCGCGGCCGAGGAGGCCCGCCGGTTCAACGGCGGCGAGGCCCAGCGCCTCGACACCGACGCGGGCGGCCAGGGCCGCATGGCGCTCGTCCGCCGCTTCCCCAAGGGCGTCGTCCTCGGCATCACGCCGTTCAACTTCCCCCTCAACCAGGGCGTGCACAAGGTCGCCCCGGCCATCGCCGCCGGAGTCCCGATCATCCTCAAGCCCGCCCCCAACACCCCGCTGTCCGGCCTGGTCATTGGCGAGCTGCTGGCCGAGACCGACCTGCCCGCCGGGTCCTGGAGCGTCCTGCCGGTCGCCAACGACAAGATGCCCGCGCTGGTCCAGGACGAGCGCCTCCCGGTGATCTCCTTCACCGGCTCCGAGCAGGTCGGTTACGCGATCATGGACTCGGTGCCGCGCAAGCACTGCACGCTGGAGCTGGGCGGGAACGGCGCGGCCGTCGTCCTCGGCGACTGGGCGAGCGACGCCGACCTGGACTGGGCCGCGAACCGCATCGCCACCTTCTCCAACTACCAGGGCGGCCAGTCCTGCATCTCGGTGCAGCGCGTGATCGTGGACGGCGCGGTGTACGAGCGGCTGCTGCCGCGCATCGTCGCCGCCGTCGAGGCCCAGGTCACCGGTGACCCGGCCGACGACAAGACCGAGGTCGGCCCGCTGGTCAGCGAGGCCGCCGCGCAGCGCGTCGAGTCCTGGGTGAACGAGGCCGTGGAGCTGGGCGCCACCCTGCTCACCGGCGGCGAGCGCGACGGCGCCACCTACGCCCCGACCGTCCTCACCGACGTGCCGGCCGGTGCCACCCTCGCCACCGAGGAGGTCTTCGGACCCGTCCTCACCGTCACCAAGGTCGACGGCGAGGCCGAGGCGTTCGCCGCGGTCAACGACTCCAAGTACGGCCTCCAGGCAGGCGTGTTCACCCACGACATCCAGGCCGCCTTCCGCGCCCACCGCGCTCTCGAGGTCGGTGGCGTCGTCATCGGCGACGTCCCGTCCTACCGCGCGGACCAGATGCCGTACGGCGGTGTGAAGCAGTCCGGTGTCGGCCGCGAGGGCGTCCGCTCCGCGATGGACGACTACACCTACGAGCGCGTCCTGGTCCTCACGGGCCTCGCACTCTGACCTGCCACGGACAGGTCACCACCGGAACGGCCGGAGCCCGCTGTGCGGGGGCTCCGGCCGTTCTGTTTCCGTCCCTTTGATAGGCGCCACTGATTGCGCGATCGGTTTGGCCTCTTAAGTCCGATAAAGCACGCCTATCGGGTCATTGATTGGGCTTTTGACTTTTTCGTACACGTGGGCGCACACTTCCCTCCGCATGGAGCCGCAGTTTGAGCGGTCGTTCGCGGAAAGTGAGAGGGCATCGTGCCGATACCCATGGAAGACGCCCTGGACGAGCAGGTCGCCGCCGCCCGGAGCAAGGCGAAGCTGCTCCGTTCCCCCGGCCGCTACCTGATCCTCTCGGCGCTCGCCGGGGCCTTCATCGGCGTGGGCGTCGTGCTGATGGTCAGCGTGTCCGGCCCGCTCAGCGCCGCGCACTCGCCCTGGGTCAAGCTGGTCCAGGGACTGGTCTTCGGTGTCGCGCTGACTCTGGTGATCTTCGCCGGCGGCGAGCTGGCGACCAGCAACATGATGACGATGGTCCAGGGTGCGGTCCGCCGGGCCCTCACGCCCCTCGTCGCACTCTCCGTGATCGTCGGTTCCTTCGTCGGCAACCTGGCCGGTTCGGTCGCCCTCGGCTGGCTGGTCCACGCCGCCGGGGTGCTGGGCGTCGCGCCCGCTCCCGGAGCGCCCGCACCGGGGCTGGCCGGCCTGACCGGCATGCTCACCGCCAAGATGGCCGAGAGCGGCGAGGCGCTGTTCTTCCGCGGTGTGCTCTGCAACTTCCTGGTCTGCCTGACCGTGTGGATGGGCATGCGCACCCGCTCCGACGCCGCGAAGATCATGCTGATCTTCGCGGGCATCCTGGCCTTCGTCGCCTCCGGCTTCGAGCACGTCGTCGCCAACATGACGACCTTCTCGCTCGGCCTCTTCGAGCACGTCCCGGGTGTGACCGTGGGCGCGTTCGCCCACAACCTCCTCTTCGTCGGCCTCGGCAACCTGGTCGGCGGCGGACTGCTGGTGGGCGTGGCGTACGCCGTCGCCGGCCGGCGCGGGACTCCGGCCGCGGCCGAGGAGCACAAACCCCTGGTCCCGGCCCTCGAGACGGTCTGAGCGGCCGTTGTACCCCCGCGCGGCCGTTCACCTGAACGGACGCGCAAGGGGTGGTGGGGCGGCCCCGATTCAGGTACCAACGATCCAGTAGCAACGGGTCGGTTACCCACGGTCCGCCAACATCCCTCTTCGCGGCGAGGTGAGCCTCATGTCCGCCCCCACCACTCAACGCAGCAACGTCTCCGAGCGCGAGGCCCGGCAGGTGGCGGAGGCCGCCCGCGAGCAGAACTGGCGCAAGCCCAGCTTCGCCAAGGAACTGTTCCTCGGGCGCTTCCGGCTCGACCTCATCCACCCCCACCCGCTCCCCGACGCCGAGAGCGTCCGGCGCGGCGAGACCTTCCTCGCCGAGCTGCGCGCCTTCTGCGAGACGGAGATCGACGCGGCCCGCATCGAGCGCGAGGCCCGCATCCCCGACGAGGTCGTGGCCGGCCTGAAGCGGCTCGGCGCCCTCGGCATGAAGATCGACACCAAGTACGGCGGCCTGGGCCTCTCCCAGCTCTACTACAACAAGGCCCTGGCCCTGGTCGGCTCGGTCAGCCCCGCCGTCGGCGCGCTGCTCTCCGCCCACCAGTCGATCGGCGTCCCGCAGCCGCTGAAGATCTTCGGCACCCAGGAGCAGAAGGACGCCTTCCTGCCCCGCTGCGCCACCACCGCCATCTCCGCGTTCCTGCTCACCGAGCCGGACGTCGGCTCGGACCCGGCGCGGCTGGCCACCACGGCGGTCCCGGAGGGCGACCAGTACGTCCTGGACGGCGTGAAGCTGTGGACCACCAACGGCGTCGTGGCCGACCTGCTGGTCGTCATGGCGCGGGTGCCGAAGTCCGAGGGGCACCCCGGCGGCATCACCGCGTTCGTGGTGGAGGCCGACGCCGAGGGCATCACGGTGGAGAACCGCAACGCCTTCATGGGCCTGCGCGGCATCGAGAACGGCGTCACCCGCTTCCACCGGGTGCGGGTCCCGGCCGCCAACCGGATCGGCTCCGAGGGCGCCGGCCTGAAGATCGCCCTCACCACGCTGAACACCGGTCGGCTGTCGCTGCCCGCGATGTGCGCCGGCGCGGGCAAGTGGTGCCTGAAGATCGCCCGCCAGTGGGCCGCCGAGCGCGAGCAGTGGGGCAAGCCGGTCGCGCTGCACGAGGCCGTCGGCTCCAAGATCAGCTTCATCGCGGCGACCACCTTCGCGCTGGAGGCCGTCGTCGACCTCGCCTCCCAGATGGCCGACGAGGACCGCAACGACATCCGCATCGAGGCCGCGCTCGCCAAGCTGTACGGCTCGGAGATGTCCTGGCTGATGGCGGACGAGCTGGTCCAGATCCGGGGCGGCCGCGGCTACGAGACCGCCGAGTCGCTCGGGGCGCGCGGCGAGCGGGCCGTACCGGCCGAGCAGATGCTGCGCGACCTGCGCATCAACCGCATCTTCGAGGGCTCCACGGAGATCATGCACCTGTTGATCGCGCGCGAGGCCGTCGACGCCCACCTCTCGGTCGCCGGTGACCTCATCGACCCCGACAAGTCCCTCCAGGACAAGGCGAGGGCCGGTGCGGGCGCGGGCGTCTTCTACGCCAAGTGGCTGCCGAAGCTGGTCGCGGGGCCGGGCCAGCTCCCGTCGTCGTACGCCGAGTTCAAGCACGGCATCGACCTGTCGGGGCATCTGCGGTTCGTCGAGCGGCACGCCCGCAAGCTGGCCCGCGCGACCTTCTACGGGATGTCCCGCTGGCAGGGCCGGATGGAGACCAAGCAGGGCTTCCTCGGCCGGATCGTGGACATCGGCGCGGAGCTGTTCGCCATGAGCGCGGCCTGCGTCCGGGCCGAGCGGCTGCGGCGCGAGGGCGAGCACGGCCGCGAGGCCTACCAGCTCGCCGACGCCTTCTGCCGCCAGGCCCGCGTCCGCGTCGACGAGCTGTTCGCCCGCCTGTGGCACAACACCGACGGCGTCGACCGCAAGGTGGTCAAGGGCGTCCTCGGCGGCGCCTACGAGTGGCTGGAGGAGGGCGTCCTCGACCCCTCGGGAGACGGCCCCTGGATCGCCGACGCCACGCCGGGAGCGAGCGAACGCGTCAACGCCCGCCGCCCCTACGGCGGTTAGCCGCTAGCAGTACTTGTCGCTGCCGTCCCGGGTCGTCCACGAGCAGGTGTCGACCTTGGAGCCGTTCGACTTGGTCAGGGTCGCCGTGTCGCTGGTGTTGTTCCAGACGTACGCACGGCGGCCCTGGTATTTGTCCGAGGTGGTGTCGCGGCCGCTGCCGGTGTGGATCTTCATGTACTTCCCGGCGCCGATCTTGACGTTCGGGAAGGAGTACTTGTGGTTCGAGGCGTCCTTGAGGATCCAGCCCTTCAGCGAGACCGCCGAGCGGCTGGTGTTCTTGAGCTGCACCCACTCGCCGTTGAGGCTGGAGTTGGACCGGGTGTCCTTGCCGGGGCTGTCGAAGTAGACCCGGTGGATCTGGACAGTGCCGGCCGCCTGGGCCGGGGTGCTCAGCAGGGTGCCGGTGAGCAGGGCCGCGCCGGCGAGAGCGGGCAGGGCGGCGCGAAGACGCACGGTACGCACGAAGAGATCCCCCCAAGGATGTCATCCACGAAGACGCTGCACGGGCGAGAAGTTCACCCGTTCAACTGAATTGTTATCACAGGATCTTCACCCCGATTTCACAAAGGAAGAAACCTTCCCGCGCCAGGGGGCTCCTTTCCGGCCACCCGGCCCGGGGACGCGCGGTCCGGGCGGCCGCCGGGTGCGGCCACAATGGGGGGATGACCGACAGCCCCGCCAGCCCCGCCCCGCTCGCCGACCCGCACCTCCTGTTCGACCCCGTCGCGGGCGACGGCCCGAAGGACGTGGTGATCCTCGGCTCCACCGGGTCCATCGGCACCCAGGCCATCGACCTGGTGCTGCGCAACCCCGACCGCTTCCGGGTCACCGCCCTCTCCGCGAACGGCGGCCGGGTGGACCTCCTCGCCGAGCAGGCGCGCAGGCTCGGGGTACGCGCCGTCGCGGTGGCCCGCGAAGACGCGGCACCGGCGCTGCGCGAGGCCCTGGCCGGGCAGTACGGCACCGAGCCGCTCCCGGAGATACTGGTGGGCCCGGACGCCGCCGCCCAGCTCGCCGCCTCGGACTGCCACACCGTGCTGAACGGGATCACCGGGTCCATCGGCCTCGCGCCGACGCTGGCCGCCCTGGAGGCCGGCCGCACCCTGGCACTGGCCAACAAGGAGTCGCTGATCGTCGGCGGCCCGCTGGTCAAGGCGCTGGCCAAGCCCGGCCAGATCATCCCGGTCGACTCCGAGCACGCGGCCCTCTTCCAGGCCCTCGCCTCCGGTACCCGCGCCGATGTGCGCAAGCTGGTCGTCACCGCCTCCGGCGGGCCCTTCCGCGGCCGCACCAAGGCCGAGCTGGCGGACGTCACCGTCGCCGACGCCCTCGCGCACCCCACCTGGGCGATGGGCCCGGTGATCACGGTCAACTCCGCGACCCTGGTCAACAAGGGCCTGGAGGTCATCGAGGCCCACCTGCTCTACGACATTCCCTTCGACCGCATTGAGGTGGTCGTGCATCCCCAGTCGTATGTCCACTCGATGGTCGAGTTCACCGACGGTTCCACGATCGCCCAGGCGACGCCCCCCGACATGGGTGGGCCGATCGCCATCGGCCTGGGCTGGCCCGAGCGCGTCCCGGACGCCGCCCCGGCCTTCGACTGGAGCAAGGCGTCCACCTGGGAGTTCTTCCCGCTGGACAATGACGCCTTCCCCTCGGTGAACCTCGCCCGGCACGTGGGCCGGCTCGCGGGCACCGCCCCGGCGGTGTTCAATGCGGCCAACGAGGAGTGCGTCGAAGCCTTCCTGGGCGGCGCTCTGCCCTTCAACGGGATCATGGAGACCGTCATCCGGGTGGTCGAGGAACACGGCACCCCGGTCACGGGAACTTCGCTCACGGTGTCGGACGTCCTCGAAGCGGAGACCTGGGCCAGGGCCAGGGCCCGCGAACTGACCAACCGGACGGCTACCGCGGAGGCGCGTGCATGACGACCTTGATGTTCATCCTCGGCATAGTGGTCTTCGCGGTCGGTCTGCTGGTCTCGATCGCCTGGCACGAGCTGGGGCACCTGTCCACGGCCAAGCTCTTCGGCATCCGCGTCCCGCAGTACATGGTCGGGTTCGGCCCGACCATCTGGTCACGGCACAAGGGCGAGACCGAGTACGGCATCAAGGCCGTCCCGCTCGGCGGCTACATCCGCATGATCGGGATGTTCCCGCCGGACGACGCGGGCCGGGTCTCCGCCCGCTCCACCTCCCCGTGGCGCGGCATGATCGAGGACGCCCGCTCGGCGGCGTACGAGGAGCTCAAGCCGGGCGACGAGACGCGGATGTTCTACACGCGCAAGCCGTGGAAGCGCGTCATCGTCATGTTCGCCGGGCCGTTCATGAACCTGATCCTGGCCGTCGGGCTCTTCCTCACCGTGCTGATGGGCTTCGGCGTCCAGCAGGAGACCAACACCGTCTCCTCGGTCTCCGCCTGCGTCATCGCGCAGAACCAGAACCGCGACGACTGCAGGAAGTCCGACCCGGCCTCCCCGGCGGCCGCCGCCGGGATCAAGGCGGGCGACAAGATCGTCTCCTTCGACGGCAAGCCCACGGCGAAGTGGAACACGCTGTCCGACCTCATCCGGGACAGCGCGGGCCGCAACGTACCGATCGTGGTCGAGCGGGACGGCAGGCAGCTCACCCTGCACGCCACCATCGCCACCAACCAGGTGGCCAAGAAGGACTCCAGCGGCACCTACGTCCAGGGCCAGTACGTCACGGCCGGCTTCCTCGGCTTCAGCCCGGCGCGCGGTGTCGTCAAGCTCGGCTTCGGCGACTCGGTGGTCTGGATGGGCGACCAGGTCGGCCACGCCGTGGAGTCCCTCGTCGACCTGCCCGGCAAGATCCCGGCCCTGTGGAACGCCGCCTTCGGCGACGGCCCGCGCGAGCCGGACTCCCCGATGGGCATCGTCGGCGCCGCCCGCGTCACCGGCGAGATCGCCACGCTGGACATCCCGGCCTCCCAGCAGGTGGCCATGGCCGTCTTCGTGGTCGCCGGGTTCAACCTCTCGCTGTTCCTCTTCAACATGCTCCCGCTGCTCCCGCTCGACGGCGGTCACATCGCGGGCGCCCTGTGGGAGTCGCTGCGCCGCCAGGTGGCCCGTGTGCTGCGCCGCCCCGACCCCGGCCCGTTCGACGTGGCGAAGCTGATGCCGGTGGCCTATGTGGTGGCCGGGATCTTCGTCTGCTTCACCGTGCTCGTGCTCATCGCGGACGTGGTCAACCCGGTCCGCATCTCCTGACCTCGTACGACCAGGAAAAGCGGCCCGGAACTCCAGGTTCCGGGCCGCCGTCCATTGGGTGGGTTTGCCGGGTGGGATGTGCTGGCGGACAGCCCCGTGTCGTAATCTCAAAGCCTGGAGCCCGCGGTTCACGGGACCGGATCTTGATCCACGACTTGGGGTTGCACAGCAGATGACTGCGATTTCTCTCGGCATGCCGTCCGTACCGACCAAGATCGCCGAGCGGCGCAAGAGCCGTCAGATCCAGGTCGGCTCCGTCGCGGTCGGCGGAGACGCCCCCGTGTCGGTGCAGTCGATGACGACGACCCGTACCTCTGACATCGGGTCGACCCTCCA
>NZ_MUNH01000838.1:0-840 GCF_002154615.1 Streptomyces recifensis | reverse complement strand
TGATCGACTCCGGAGTCGATGACTCACTTCCGGATCTGAGGGGTCAGGTCCTGGATGGAAAGGACTTCTCCTCATTGCGCGGTGACGAACATACCGACGTCGCGGGTCACGGCACGTCGATGGCCGCGCTCATAGCGGCGACTGGAGCACTCGGCGGGGTAGACGCTTCGTACGGACTTGCACCGGGAGCGAAGATCCTTCCCATCCGGATGATCGACAACCGAGAGGTCAGCGGGCGGATAGACGCCACGACTGAGTACTCGGAGAAGTTGACTCAGGCGATCCGCTACGCCGCCGATTCCAAGGCCCAGATCATCAACATGTCACTGGCCCTGAGCGACTCAGTCGGTCGCCACGACGTCGGTACTCCAGAGCTCGCTGCTGCCGTCAAGTACGCGCTGGCGAAGGGGAAGCTGCTCTTCGCGGGAGTTGGCAACAGGGGCGACAAGGAGAACCTGCCTTCCTACCCGGCCGCCACGCCCGGCGTAGTCGGCATTGGAGCGGCTGACCAGAAGACCAGGTTGGCTGACTTCTCCCAACGCGGACCCTTCGTGGACATGATCGCTCCAGGCGTGGACATGGTGCATGCCTGCGCCAAGGGCACCCAGCTCTGCAAATCACAGGGCACCAGCGACGCGACCGCCATCGCCTCGGCCTCTGCCGCCCTGATCTGGTCCAAGCATCCCGACTGGACCAACAACCAGGTTCTCCGGGTCATGCTGAACACGCTCAACAAGCCGGCGAACGGTGCGGAGCGGAACGACTTCATCGGCTACGGGGGCATCCGCCTGCGGGCCGCGATGGAAGTCGACAACCCCGGCCCCGCCGACGTCTACCCCC
>NZ_MUNH01000837.1:0-1594 GCF_002154615.1 Streptomyces recifensis | reverse complement strand
CACCGGGCCGGGCGGCCCGGCCGAGCGCGGCGGCGTACCGGCGGCGCCCGTCCGCGTCGAGCGTGTGGAACAGCGCGCTGTCCAGGACGGTGTCGAAGCGGCCCTCGTAGCCGGCCAGGCTGGTGGCGTCGGCGACGGCGAACTCGATCTCCGTGCCGCCCTCCTGCTTCGCCGCCCGCTCCCGGGCCCGCTCGATCGCCGTGGAGGCGGCGTCGACGGCGGTGACCCGGTAGCCGCGGGCGGCCAGGAACACGGCGTTGTCACCCAGACCACAGCCCGCGTCCAGCACCTCGCCGCGAATTCGTCCGCGGCGCTCGAATTCAAGCACACCGGGCTGCGGTTCACCGATGTCCCAGGGGACCCGGGTGATCCCGGCGTCACCCAGCAGTTCACCTCCGCGATATACGGCGTTGAAGTCGGCGGTCGCGTAATCGTAGGACTTCTGGGCGCTATTGCTCATGCCAGTCTCCTGAGGAATAGATCCGGCGTCCGGCCCTGTCGAACCAAAGGGATTACCACAGCCGCCGACGCCCGCGTAAGGCGCGCCGACGCACTCCGGCGCCCGTTCAACCGAGGAGTTTCCACGGTTGAACGCCCGCTCCCTGGTGGCCGGGTGGATGGAAAGAGCGTATTCCGCTTTTCCTGGCCGCGCGTGCCGGGCGCCGACCGGTAAGCGGAACGGAGAGTTTCGTATCCGGCGCGGTGAATTCAACGGGGGTGGCTGTGCCGAACGGGCCCACGTACGATGCCGGGGCGGCCGGAGGAAACGGACCGCCAATCGTCCGGAGCGCCACCCGCACCGGGGCTCTCTGCGTCCCGAAAATCCGGAAGGAAAAAGAAATTGCGCGGTTCAGGCAATAACCTCGACGCGCGTGCCGCGGAGCTGGTGAACCAGGCCGCCGGCCTTCGCGAGGAACTCTGGAAGAGCGCCGCCGGCAGCGACCGCGACCGGCGGCTGCCCGACGAGGTCATGGCCCGCGTCACCGGCGCCGGACTGACCCGGCTGCTGGTGCCCGAGAGCAACGGCGGCCACGAGACCTCGGTGCGCACCCTGCTGGACGTGTGTACCGAGCTGGGACGCGGCTGCGTCTCCGCGTCCTGGGTCACCGGCGTGCTCAACGTCGGCAACTTCGTCGTCTCCCTCTTCCCCGAGCGCACCCGCGCCGAGGTCTGGGACGACGACCCCGACGCCCGTACCGCGCTCATCCTGGGTGCCCCCGTGCGCACCGTCGAGCCGGTGGACGGCGGGGTCCGGGTCAGCGGTGAATGGCCCTACGCCTCCGGCTCGTTGCACGCGGAGTGGATCGGCGGACTGCTGCTCGCCGACACCGGCACCGGACTCCAGCCGCACTTCGCGCTGATGCCGGCCGCCGACATCACCGTCCGCGACACCTGGCACTTCGTCGGGATGCGCGGCACCGGCAGCAACACGGTCGTCGCCGAGAAGGTGTTCGTGCCCGCGCACCGGCTGCTGCCCTACAAGCCCCTGATCGACGGCGAGAGCGACGGCCTGGTGCCGGTCGACCGCCGCTACCGGAACAGCCTGACCGGCGTCTTCATGGTCGGCCTGATCGGCTCGCTGCTCGGCGGCGCC
>NZ_MUNH01000836.1:0-723 GCF_002154615.1 Streptomyces recifensis | reverse complement strand
GGCGCGGGCGGTGCGGACGTAGTCCTCGCTCAGCGTCTCCACGAGCTGCGAGCGCGTCATACGCGTGTAGTTGGCGGTCCAGATCAGCGCCAGCACCAGCCACGGCAGCAGCAGGCCGGAGGCCCAGGCGGCCGGGTTCTCGGTGAGCGGCGTGTAGGACGGGTTGTCCAGGACGTCGAGCTTGGCCACCAGGAAGTACATGGCGATGTAGCCGACGAAGTAGATCTGGAGCGAGGAGGCGACCAGCGAGGCCGAACTGGCCAGCTTGTCCTGCCACTTGCCCTGCTTCACCGCGGCGATCATGCCCGCGCCGATACCGAAGATCAGGAAGACGACGGCCGAGCCGAGAGCCAGCGACAGCGTCAGCGGAAGCCGGTCCATGATCGTGCCGAGCACGGGCTCCCGGTTGGCGAAGGAGTACCCCAGGCACGGAGCGCTGCAGTTGCCGAAGTCGCCGTAGCTGCGCCCGACGAAGATGCCCTTGATCCAGTACCAGTACTGCACCGGGACCGGGTGGTCGATGCCCAGGTTGTGCCGCACCTGCGCGAGCATGTCGGGCGTGCAGTTCTTGCCGCACGACATCGTGGCGGGGTCACGCGGGATGGCGTAGAAGAGCCAGAAGGTGACGGCGCTGATGATCAGCAGAATCACCAGCGCGCCGAAGACTCGGCGGACGAGGAAGCGGAGCATGGGGCGTGACTTTCCGGACGGGGCGCCGTCGCC
>NZ_MUNH01000835.1:0-2832 GCF_002154615.1 Streptomyces recifensis | reverse complement strand
GGCCGGGGGTGTACGGGCGGGTCGGCCGCGCAGGGAGCCGGACGATCGTCAGGTCCGTGGTCGAGCCCCGGCTGTGGCCGGACTTCTCCGCGATGTAACCGTCGGCGAAGAGCCGGGTCTTGTCGACATGCGGATAGAACTCGGCCTTCATGGCCTCGTCGCCCAGATCCTCGGCCCAGCGCACGAAGTGGTCGACGGCACGCTGCGGCCGGTAACAGTCGTACACCTTCAAGCTGTAGCCGTGGCGCAGGAGTTGGCGCTGCGCCTGGTGCAGTGCCTCGGCGGCGGGGCGGGTGAGGACGCAGATCGGCCGACGGTAGCCGTCGATGCGCTCACCGACGAAGTTGTGCGGGGTGAAGTAGCGCATCTCCTGGATGATCGTCGGGTCCACCGTGCTCAGGGCCACGAAGTCCTTCGGCGCCTTCGGTTCCGGCGTGGCGTGGGCCGTGGCGGAGGCGGCGGTGACGGTCAGCAGGGCGGCTACGGCGGTGATGACGCGTGCGGCGCGGGAGAGTCGTGTCATGCCTCCTGCGTCTATCAGGTGTGGACCATGGCGGGGAAGTACCGGTGACCCGCTCAGAGCGGCTTCCGCCAGACCGAGATGTGGCGGGTCGAGGTGTCCGTGAACGGGGTCCCGGTCCAGTCCGCCACCCGCCGCTCCAGGTCCAGCTCGGCGATGCGGGCCATCAGGTCCAGCTCCGCCGGCCAGGCGTACCGGTGGCGTGAGGCGGCACGGCGGTACCGGCCGTCCTCGCCGTCCTGCGTGAGGTGGTGCGAGACGAGGATCTGTTCCACCAGGTCGAAGGTGTCGAAGCCGATATGGTGCGCCGACACGTCGAAGGGCACCGCCACCTGTGTGGGCGGCAGCAGCCGCAGCGGAGGCACGCCCAGCTCGATGACGAAGCGGCCACCGGGCGCCAGATGCCGGGCGGCGTTACGGAAGCACTCCACCTGCTCGTCCTGCGTGAGCAGGTTGGAGATCGTGTTGTAGACGAGGTAGACCAGGCTGAACTCGCCCGGCACCACCGTCGTGGCCATGTCCCCGAGCGTGACCGGCAGCGTCTCCTCGTCCGCCTTCCGGCGCAGTACCGCCGCCATGTGCGCGGAGAACTCGATCCCCGCCACCTGCACCCCGCGCTCCCGCAACGGCACCGCCACCCGCCCGGTACCGACGGCGAACTCCAGAGCCCGCCCCTCACCGGCCAGTTCGGCGAGGAAGTCGAGGGTCGGACCGAGCACCTCCGCCGAGGACATCTCCGTCTCCTCGGCGTCGTAGCGCTCGGCACTGGCACGGTCCCACAGCTCGCTGCTCGTCACGGGCGGCCACTCTGCCGGGGGCGGCGGGGGATTGTCGACGCAATAAACAACGACGCGATGGACAACGCGGCCGCACCCCAGGGGCGCGGCCGCGTCATCGGCACAGGAGCGTCAGCTCTCCTTGGCTTCCTTCTTCTCGTGCAGCTTCTTCACGCGCGCGGTCTCCTTGCGGACCTCGGCCTGGGTGGCGCGCTCCTTCTCCAGCCACTCGGGGCTCTCCTCGCGGAGGTCCTCGATCTGCGCGGTGGTCAGGGGCTCGGTGACGCCGCCGCGAGCGAGGCCCGCGATCGAGATGCCGAGGCGGGCCGCGACCACCGGACGGGGGTGGGGGCCGTTCTGACGCAGCTCGCGCAGCCACTCGGGCGGATTCGTCTGGAGCTCGTTCAGCTCGGCGCGCGAGACCACACCCTCCTGGAAGGCGGCGGGGGTGGCGGGGAGGTACACACCCAGCTTCTTCGCCGCGGTGGCGGGCTTCATCGTCTGGGGGCTCTGCTGCGAACTCATGAGGTCAAGGGTATCGGCCGTGTGCGTGGCAGCCGACCACGGCCGGTAGCCTGGCCTGGTGACAGGCTCGGAAGAATCACCGTCGTTCCGGCTCGCGTACGTCCCCGGAGTGACGCCCGCCAAATGGGTGCGGATCTGGAACGAGCGCCTGCCCGGCACCCCCCTCGTTCTCACCCAGGTCCCCGCCGCCGAGGCGGACGCCCTGCTGCGCGCGGGAGAGGCCGACGCGGGCTTCGTGCGGCTGCCCGTCGACCGCGACTTCTTCAGCGCGATTCCCCTGTACACCGAGGACACGGTGGTCGTCGTCCCCAAGGACCACGTCATCACCGCGGCCGAGGAGGTCACGCTCGCCGACCTCGCCGATGAGGTGCTCTTCCACCCGCTGGACGACGTCTTCGACTGGGACGCCCCACCCGGTGAGCCCGGCTTCGAGCGGCCCGCCACCACCCCGGACGCCCTGGAACTGGTCGCCGCCAACGTCGGCCTGCTGATCGTCCCGCAGTCCCTCGCGCGTCTCTACCACCGCAAGGACCTCACCTACCGCACGGTCGTCGACGCCCCGCAGTCCCGGATCGCCCTCGCCTGGCCGGAGGAGGCCACGACCGATCGGGTCGAGGACTTCATCGGCATCGTCCGGGGCCGCACCGTCAACAGCACCCGGGGCCGCGCCACGCCCCCGGAGCCCAAGCAGCAGAAGAAGAAGCCCGCCCAGGGTGCCTCCGGGCAGAAGAGCGGCAAGCCCACCGGGCGGCCCGTGCGCGGGCGCTCCGGCGGGCGCCCCGGGAAGCCGCGCCGCAAGTCCTGAGCGCTAGGGGATGTCTCGCCGATCTTCGCGGGCCCGCGACCCCTGGCACGACACCTCGCCGCACGGCCGAATCGCCCACGTACGTCCAGTACGAGGACGACCCGGCCGCACGCCGAGGTACCGCACCAGACGCCGCGGGCTGATCCACGAAGATCGACGAGACACCCCCTACGCCTTGGACGGCGTGCGCTCCGCGGGCTCCGGGT
>NZ_MUNH01000834.1:0-2105 GCF_002154615.1 Streptomyces recifensis | reverse complement strand
GAGGCGGCGTCACCGGGGTTGGCGTCGTCGGTGGGCGTGCCGCCGCCGGAGCCCGAGCTGCAGCCTGCCAGCAGGGCCGCGAGGAGGGCGGCGGTGCCGGTGATGTACGCCTTCCGCTGCACGGTCGGGCTCCTTAGGACGGTGTGCGACCCGACGGCGGTGCCCGGTCGATGCTCCAGTGTCCCCGCTGGTTAATCGCTTGCCGCGGCGGGGCGCCTGCTGGACACAATGTGTATCGCACGCACCGCCGTGGTCGCCGGTCCCCTGTCCCATTTCACCGGCCCTGGCGCCGCTTTTGCGTTCTGCCGGTCCGGGTGACTTCCGTGAGCAATGACCCTTGCCCGGCGTATGAGTTGTCATGTCACCTTTGGGGGATTGATCGGTTATGTCGTACGTGGAGATACCGGGCGCCCGCGTCCCGGTGCGGATGTGGACCGACCCGGCCACCGTGGAGGACGGCGCGCTGCGCCAGCTCCAGAACGTGGCCACGCTGCCCTGGATCGAGGGGCTCGCCGTGATGCCGGACGTGCACTACGGCAAGGGCGCGACGGTCGGCTCGGTCATCGCCATGCGCGACGCGGTCTGCCCGGCCGCGGTGGGCGTCGACATCGGCTGCGGCATGTCCGCGGTCAGGACCTCCCTCACGGCCAACGACCTCCCCGGCGACCTCACCCGCCTCCGCTCCCGCATCGAACAGGCCGTCCCGGTCGGCCGCGGCATGCACACCACCGCCCTCGACCCCTCCCGCTTCCACGCCCTCCCCACCACGGGCTGGGACACCTTCTGGTCCCGCTTCGACACGGTGGCCCAGCCGGTCCACTTCCGCCGTGAGCGGGCGGCTTTGCAGATGGGGACGCTGGGCAGCGGCAACCACCTGATCGAGTGCTGCCTGGACACCGAGGGCGCGGTCTGGCTCATGCTGCACTCCGGCTCCCGCAACATCGGCAAGGAACTGGCCGAGCACCACATCGGAGTCGCCCAGAGGCTCCCGCACAACCAGGGGCTGGTCGACCGCGACCTCGCGGTGTTCGTGTCGGACACCCCGCAGATGGCCGCGTACCGGAACGACCTCTACTGGGCGCAGGAGTACGCCAAGTTCAACCGCACCCTCATGATGGCGCTCCTGAAGGACGTCATCCGCAAGGAGTTCAAGAAGGCGAAGCCGTCCTTCGAGCCGGAGATCTCCTGCCACCACAACTACGTGGCCGAGGAGCGGTACGACGGCAAGGACCTGCTCGTGACCCGCAAGGGCGCGATCCGGGCCGGCTCCGGAGAGTTCGGGATCATTCCGGGATCGATGGGAACCAGTTCGTACGTCGTGAAGGGACTTGGGAACGAGAAGTCCTTCAACTCGGCCTCGCACGGCGCCGGCCGGCGGATGAGCCGGTCCGCCGCCAAGCGCCGGTTCACTGTGCGGGACCTGGAGGCCCAGACGCGAGGCGTCGAGTGCCGAAAGGACGCGGGCGTCCTGGACGAGATCCCGGCCGCCTACAAGGACATCGACCAGGTGATGGCCCAGCAGACGGACCTCGTCGAGGTCGTCGCCAAGCTGAAGCAGTTCGTCTGCGTGAAGGGCTGAGGGTCCTCACAGTTCCCGGTGGACCTTCGTGTTGCTGGCCTGGGCTCGGGGGCGGAGGACCATCAGGTCGATGTTGACGTGGCTGGGGCGGGTCACGGCCCAGGTGATGGAGTCGGCCACGTCGTCGGCGGTGAGGGGGGCCGCCACGCCCTCGTAGACCTTGGCGGCCTTCTCCGTGTCGCCGGCGAAGCGGGTGAGGGCGAACTCGTCGGTCTTGACCATGCCGGGGGCGATCTCGAGGACGCGGACCGGCTTGCCGACGATCTCCAGGCGAAGGGTCTCGGCGAGGACGTGCTCGGCGTGCTTGGCGGCGACGTAACCCGCGCCGCCCTCGTAGGTGGAGAGGCCGGCGGTGGAGGAGACGACGACCACCGTGCCGTCGCCGCTCGCCTCCAGCTTGGGCAGCAGGGCCTGGGTGAGGTTGAGGGTGCCGAGGACGTTCGTCTCGTACATCGTGCGCCAGTGCTCCGGGTCGGCACTGGCCACCGGGTCCGCGCCGAGCGCGCCGCCCGCGTTGTTGACCAGG
>NZ_MUNH01000833.1:0-532 GCF_002154615.1 Streptomyces recifensis | reverse complement strand
CAAACGAAAGACCCTAGGCGTCCCAGAGGGCGCCCAGCTCCAGCAGTTCGTCCCGGTGCTCGATCCGGTCCACCCAGTCCGCGGGCCAGGCGTCCGCGCCCAGCCAGGCGCCCGCGAAGGCGCCGGTCAGGCAGGCGAGGGAGTCGGAGTCGCCGGAGGTGCAGGCGGCGCGGCGCAGTGCCAGGACGGGGTCGGCGGGAAAGAGCAGGAAGCAGAGCAGTCCGGTGGCCAGTGCCTCTTCCGCGATCCAGCCCGCGCCGGTGGCCAGGCACGGGTCGGTCTCCGGGGAGGGCGTGCGCAGCGCGTGCTGGAGACGGCCGAGGACCGCCAGGCACTCGTCCCAGCCACGCGCGATGAACTCCTCCGGGCTCGCGTCCCCGGCGCGCTGCCACAGGTCGCCGAGCCAGAGGTGGTGGTAGCGGGTGCGGTTGTCGAGTGCGTACGAGCGCAGCCGGCCGACGAGCCCCGAGGGGTCCGTGCCCTGGGCCAGCAGCCACACCGCGTGCGCGGTGAGGTCGGAGGCGGCCAGCGC
>NZ_MUNH01000832.1:0-536 GCF_002154615.1 Streptomyces recifensis | reverse complement strand
CCTGCCTCGGCTCGCCGGACTCGGCGACCGTATCCTGCTCGGTTCCGACTTCCCCAACATCCCTTACCCCTACGTCCACCAGCTCCACGCTCTGGAGCGGCTCGGCCTCGGCCCGGAATGGCTGCGAGCCGTGTGCCACGACAACGCGGCAACGTTGTTCGGACTGTGAAGTTGCAGACGACGGACGGGTGCGGCGGGACGGCGGGGTTGGAAGGGAGCCCAAACGGGGCGTGGGCTGCCCGCTGGGGCAGGCCTCAGCCAGCCGGCCCGGATGACGCCTGGTGTGATCGCCGCCGGCGCGGCCGACCCAAAGGCACTCGCACCCGAGAAGCGGCCCGGGGCAGCGATGTGCCGGTGGCGCGCCACGCGAGACGCCGGCTGTGGACGGCTCCGGGGAGACGCGCAGGGCGTTCCCGCTCGGCGTTCGCGTGAGGGCTCAGTCGTCCGAGCCGGGCGGCGGCCGCTCGATCAGGTTCTGCACCGCCCGGCTCAGCACCAGCACGCCGCCGACGATGAAGAGCGCCCCCAGCGCCTCC
>NZ_MUNH01000831.1:0-1737 GCF_002154615.1 Streptomyces recifensis | reverse complement strand
GGGGATGGCGGAGTTCGCGGGGACCGGCTGAGTCAGGAGGCCGGGGCGGGCAGCGTCACCTCGAAGCGGCAGCCGCCGGGGATGTTCCGTACGCTCGCCCGCCCCTGATGCGCCTCCACGATCCCCCGGACGATCGCCAGCCCGAGCCCCGCGCCCGCCGGGGGCGTCCGCGCGTCCGTGCCGCGCCAGCCGGTGTCGAAGACGCGGGGCAGGTCCTCCTCGGGAATGCCGCCGCAGCCGTCGGTCACCGACAGCACCACGCCCTCCGGCGCCCGCCGGGCCGCGACTGCGACCGTGCCGTCGGCCGGGGTCCGGCGGATGGCGTTGACCAGCAGGTTGGCGATGACCCGGCTCATCTCCTTGCCGTCCACCTCGACCGGCACCGGCCGCACCCCGTCGCCCACCAGCCGTACGCCGTGCTCGCGGGCGAGCGGGCCGACCCCGGCGAGGGCGTCGCCCACCAGGTCGTACAGCGAGATCCGCGAAGGGCTCAGGGGCAGCGTCCCGGCGTGGATGCGGGAGAGCTCGAAGAGGTCGCCGACCATGCCGTTGAGGCGTTCCACCTCGGTGCGGATCTGCCGCAGATAGCGGGGCGGATCGGCCGCCACCCCGTCCTCCAGCGCCTCCGACATGGCGCGCAGACCGGCCAGCGGGGTCCGCAGGTCGTGCGAGATCCAGGCGACCAGCTCACGCCGGGACGCCTCCAGGGCGCGTTCGCGCTCACGGGAGGCGGCCAGCCGGGCGCTGGTCGCGGCCAGTTCCCGGCTCAGGGCGTCCAGCTCGGCGGTGGCCGGTGCGGCGGGTGCGGAGAAGGCGCCCGCGTCGCCGAAGTGCCGTGCCGCGTCCGTCAGTTCCCGGCTGCGGGCGACCACCCGGCGGCCCAGGAGGAGCGCACTCGCCAGCGAGACGACCGCCGCCATGGCGACGACCGTGGTCACCACGCGCAGGTCGTGCGGGGACAGGAACATCGCCCACGCCACCGCCATGGTGCCCGCCAGCATGGCGAAGACGCCGACGCCCGCGACCACGGTGAGCGAGGCGGTCAGCGAGCGGCGCCGGACCAGCCGCAGCACGGCGGCGCCGACCAGACCGGAGGCGGCGGCGCCGAGGAAGGCGTACAGGGCGATGAGGAGGTTGTCACGCACGTCCGTCCTCCTCCGGCCCGGCGGCCGCGTCCGGTTCGAAGCGGTAGCCGACGCCCCAGACGGTACGGATCAGCCGGGGCCGGGCCGGGTCCTCCTCGACCTTGCCGCGCAGCCGGCGGACATGGACGGTCACCGTGGACAGGTCGCCGAAGTCCCAGCCCCACACCTCCCGCATCAGCTCCTCGCGGCCGAAGGCGCGGCCAGGATGCCGCAGTAAAAATGCCAGCAGATCGAACTCCCGGAGGGTCAGAGCGAGTTCGGTGCCGTTCCGGGTGGCCCGACGGGCGGCCGTGTCGAGCGTGAGGCCCGCCGCCGCCAAGGGCCCGGGGGCGCCGGGCGTCCGGCCGGCGGGGCGGGTACGGCGCAGTACCGACTCCACGCGCAGCACCAGCTCGCGCGGACTGAACGGCTTCGTCACGTAGTCGTCCGCGCCGACCTCCAGGCCGAGCACCCGGTCGTCCTCGTCACCGCGCGCGGTGAGCATGATGACCGGCACCGGGCCGCGCTCCCGCAACCGGGCGCACACCTCCAGCCCGTCCATGCCGGGCAGCATCAGGTCGAGCACCACCAGGTCGGGCCACCGGCCGGTGGC
>NZ_MUNH01000830.1:0-746 GCF_002154615.1 Streptomyces recifensis | reverse complement strand
CCCTTCTCCCCGCAGGCCGCCGTGTTCACCGTGACCTGGCTGCCGGGCAGCGCGGTGGACGGGTACACCTGGAGGCTGTCGGCCCGCGCGGGCGTCAGACGGGCCGCGTCCGCGTGGGCCGGAACGGTGCCGAGCCCGGCCGCGGCTACGGCCAGCGCGGTACCGGTCAGCAGACGGGCGGTGCGTCGCATGGTGCTCCCCAGAGCTTGTCCGACTCGTGTCCTCGACTCGTGTGGCGCGGGGGACGTGCCCCTGCCCTTTCGAGGTAAAGGCCACCGCGCCCGGCCCGCCTCCCGAGCAGCCGCCCCCGCTGCGGTGAACGGGTGGCCGCCGCAGCCCCCGCACGGGTGAGGCGGCGCGACGTCACCGCAGGTCAGGGGCGGACTGGGGGCCCGGAGCCAAGTGCACACGAATGGCGTGCGGCCGGGGGGAACGCGAAGACGGTGCGCCGGACCCCGACGCACCGTCAGCCACCGCTCGCCACGGGAGGCTCAGCTCACGTTCACCGCGCTCCACGCCGCCCCGACCGCGTTGTACTCCGCGCTCCCGGCCCCGTACAGGTCCTTCGCCGCGTTCAGGGTCGCCGTGCGGGCGCCCGCGTAGTTGGTGGAGGACGTCATGTACACCGTCAGCGCGCGGTACCAGATCTTGCCGACCTTGTCGCGGCCGATGCCGGTCACCGACTGGCCGTTGGCCGTCGGGGAGTCGTACGAGACGCCGTTGATGGTCTTCGCGCCGCTGCCCTC
>NZ_MUNH01000084.1:0-14091 GCF_002154615.1 Streptomyces recifensis | reverse complement strand
GCCCCCGTACGGTCGCCGCCTCCTCGCCCAGGATGTCGGCGGCGACCGTACGGGGGCCCTGGAGGGCGTTGTCCCAGTGGTGGACGAGGAGCCGCTCGGCGTAGCGGGCCGAGGGGAAGGAGGTGCAGTCGCCGACCGCGTACACGTCCTCGGCGGAGGTGCGCAGCCGGTCGTCGGCCAGCACCTCGCCGTGCGGGCCGAGGGCGATGCCGGAGCCGGCCAGCCAGCCGGTGGCGGGGTGGGCGCCGATGCCGACCACGACGGCGCCGGAGGGCAGCCGGGCGCCGTCGTCCAGCACCACCGCGCCGGGCTCGACGGCCGCCACCCGGGCGCCGGTGCGCAGGGTGACGCCGGCGTCGGCGTACCAGGCGGTCATCGGGGCGGCGACCTCGGCGGGCAGGGCGCCGGCCAGCGGGCGGTCCGCGGCCTCGACGACGGTCACCGCGCAGCCCGCCTCGCGGGCGGCGGTGGCGAACTCGGCGCCGATCCAGCCCGCGCCGACCACGACCACGTCGTGCTGCGCGGCCAGCACCGGGCGCAGCCGCTCGGCGTCGTCCAGGGTGCGCAGCAGATGCACACCGGGCGCCTCGTCCGTGCCGGGCAGCCGGACGGGTTCGGCGCCGGTGGCGAGCACCAGCACGTCGTACGGGACGGGCCCGGCGGTGGTGTCCACAACGCGGTCGGCGGGGCGGACGCCGAGCGCCTCGCAACCGAGCCGGAGGTCGATGTCGAGCGAGGCGAAGTCCACGTCGAAGGCGGAGCCGTCGGCGGTGCCCAGCAGGATGGCCTTGGACAGCGGGGGCCGGTCGTACGGCTGGTGCGGTTCGGCGCCGACCAGGGTGACGGGCCCGGTGAAGCCCTGTTCGCGCAGGGCGACGGCGGTCTGCACCCCCGCCATCCCCGCCCCGACGACGACCACGCGCCGTTCCTGTGCCTGGCCCGCCGAAGATCTCTGCTCGCTCACATCGCCACCTTAGGGGGTGTCGTCTGGATCAGGTCGGCGGATGGATACGGCGCCTTCTGACCGACCCGAGCGGGGTCTGGTGCGTGCAGCTGCAAGGCGGAGGAGGGAGTCGACGCGATGGGGGTCCCCCCTGCTCGGAGAGCTTGGGGGAGTGCGTGCCAGACCCCGCGTCGTCGAACTGATCCAGACGACACCCCCTGAGTCACCTGACTCCCCGTCAGTCAGTGCGCGGCGGCACCGACCTCCTCCACCACGCTGGTGCCCGCGCCCGGCCCGGATTCCCACTCCCACTCCTCCTCCAGCCGGACCCGGCCGTCGGGCAGCTCGGTCACGGTGGAGACGCAGTGCCCGGAGGCGGTGGTGCCGTCGTGCCGGAGCTGGACGTAGCGGAAGTCCAGCCGGTCCCCGGCGCGGGTGCCGACGAGGTGGCCGCGTGCGATGTCCCCGCCCGCGTACTCGGCCCAGATCCGCCCCTCGCTCTCGTGGTAGGCGAACCGGGTCCCGGTGCCCACCTGGCCCGGTGCCTGGTCCGTCACGGGGGCGAGGGTGAGTCCGTCGAGCGAGCGGGGCATGGGCGAGGGCTCCCTTACGGGTGAACTGCGCGGGCGGCTAGGCTGACCACCGTAACTGCACTCGCGGGAGCCCGGACGCACCGGGCTGAGAGGGAGGCTGGCGGCCTCCGACCGTACGAACCTGATCCGGATCATGCCGGCGAAGGGAGGGGCGGGACGCCCATGCCGTCACGTACGTCCGAACGACCCGGTGTTCCGGACGTCCTCGTCGTCGGGGGTGGGATCATCGGCCTGGTCACCGCCTGGCGCGCGGCCGGGCGGGGGCTCACCGCCGCCGTGGTGGACCCCGGTCCCGGCGGCGGGGCCGCGCGGGTCGCGGCCGGGATGCTCGCCGCGGTCACCGAGCTGCACCACGGCGAGGAGGGGCTGCTCGCCCTCAATCTGGCCTCCGCGCGCCGCTATCCCGAGTTCGCCGCCGAACTGGCCGAGGCCACCGGTCACGACTTGGGCTACCGCCGCTCGGGCACGCTGGCCGTCGCCTTCGACACCGACGACCGCGCCCAGCTCCGCGAGGTGCACGAGCTGCAGCTCCGGTGCGGGCTGGACTCCCAGTGGCTGTCCGGGCGGGAGTGCCGACGGCTGGAACCGATGCTGGCGCCCGGTGTGCGGGGCGGGCTGCGGGCCGACGACGACCATCAGATCGACCCCCGGCGGCTGGCGGCCGCGCTGCTCGCCGCCTGCGAGCGGACCGGGGTGGCCTTCCACCGCACGTGGGCCGCACGGCTGGACACCGCCGGGGACCGGGCCACCGGCATCACCACGGGGAACGGCACCTCGCTGGCCGCCGGTCAGGTGGTGCTGGCTGGCGGCAGCCTCAGCGGGCGGCTTCAGGGCGTGCCCGAGGCGGTCGTACCGCCGGTGCGCCCGGTGAAGGGACAGGTGCTGCGGCTGACCGTGCCGCCGCGTTACCGGCCCTTCCTCAGCCGCACCGTGCGGGCCGTGGTGCGCGGCGGGCCGGTGTACCTGGTGCCGCGCGAGAACGGCGAGCTGGTGATCGGCGCGACCACCGAGGAGCTGGGGTACGACACCACGGTCACCGCGGGCGGGGTGTACGAGCTGCTGCGCGACGCCCATGAGCTGGTGCCCGGCATCACCGAGCTGCCGCTGACCGAGACCCTGGCCGGACTGCGCCCCGGCTCCCCCGACAACGCACCGCTGCTCGGCCCCTCGGGCCTCGACGGGCTGCTGCTGGCCACCGGGCACCACCGCAACGGCGTACTGCTCACCCCCGTCACCGGGGACGTCATGGCGGACGTGCTGTGCGGCGCGGGCCTGCCCGAGGTGGCCCGTCCCTTCTCGCCGCGCCGCTTCGCCGCCCCCTCCCCCACTCTGGAGCACTCCGCATGAACATCTCCGTCAACGGCGAGCGCCGCGAGGTGGCGCCCGGCACCGCCCTGGACGCCGTCGTACGCGTCCTCACCCCGGCGCCCTCCGGGGTGGCCGCCGCCGTCAACGAGACCGTGGTCCCGCGCACCCGGTGGGCCGAGACGGGTCTCGCCGAGGGCGACCGGGTCGAGGTTCTCACCGCCGTGCAGGGAGGCTGAACATGCCCACCGATCCCCTGGTCCTCGGCGACCTGGCCCTGGACTCCCGGCTGATCATGGGCACCGGCGGCGCCCCCAGTCTGGACGTGCTGGAGCGCTCGCTGGTCGCGTCCGGCACCGAGCTGACCACGGTGGCGATGCGCCGGGTCGACCCCGGCGCGCACGGCTCGGTGCTGTCGGTGCTGGAGAAGCTCGGCATCCGCGTCCTGCCCAACACCGCCGGCTGCTTCACCGCCGGAGAGGCGGTACTGACCGCCCGGCTGGCCCGCGAGGCGCTCGGCACCGACCTGGTGAAGCTGGAGGTGGTGGCCGACGAGCGGACGCTGCTGCCGGACCCGGTGGAGACGCTGGAGGCGGCCGAGACGCTGGTCGACGACGGCTTCACCGTGCTGCCGTACACCAACGACGACCCGGTGCTGGCCCGCAGGCTGCAGGACGTGGGGTGCGCGGCCGTGATGCCGCTGGGCTCCCCGATCGGCTCCGGGCTCGGCATCCGCAACCCGCACAACTTCGAGCTGATCGTGGAGCAGTCGTACGTCCCGGTGATCCTGGACGCCGGTGCCGGTACGGCCTCCGACGTGGCGCTGGCGATGGAGCTGGGGTGCGCCGGTGTGATGCTCGCCTCGGCCGTCACCCGCGCGCAGGACCCCGAGACGATGGCCTCCGCCATGCGGCACGCGGTGCACGCCGGGCACCTGGCGCGGCGGGCCGGACGCATCCCGCGCCGCCATTTCGCGCGGGCGTCCTCCCCCGCCGGGGGGCGCGCGGACCTCGACCCCGAGCGCCCGGCATTCACCTCGCGGAACGGTCACAGCTCTGCTGCAGCCGCTCACCCGGACGGCGCAGCGGGAGCCACCTCCGCGCACCCCTCGTAGACTCGCCCGCGTGGATATGACCCTCTCGGACCCCCTCCTCGGCCAGGTGCTCGACGGCCGCTATCGCGTCGAGGCGCGGATCGCCGTCGGCGGGATGGCGACCGTGTACCGGGCCCTGGACGTCCGGCTGGACCGGGTCCTGGCGCTCAAGGTGATGCATCCGGCGCTGGCCGCCGACGGCGCCTTCGTGGACCGCTTCATCCGCGAGGCCAAGTCGGTGGCCCGGCTGTCCCACCCCAATGTGGTGCAGGTCTTCGACCAGGGCACCGACGGGGGTTACGTCTATCTCGCGATGGAGTACGTCGCCGGGTGCACCCTGCGTGACGTACTGCGCGAGCGGGGCGCGCTGCGGCCGAGGGCGGCCCTGGACATAGTGGAGCCGGTGCTCGCCGCGCTGGGCGCCGCGCACCGGGCCGGGTTCGTGCACCGGGACATGAAGCCGGAGAACGTGCTGATCGGGGACGACGGCCGGGTCAAGGTCGCCGACTTCGGTCTGGTGCGGGCGGTCGACACGGTCACCAGCACCACCGGCTCGGTCCTGGGCACCGTCTCCTACCTGGCCCCGGAGCAGATCGAGCAGGGCACCGCCGACCCCCGCGTGGACGTGTACGCCTGCGGTGTCGTGCTCTACGAGATGCTGACCGGCGCCAAGCCGCACTCCGGGGACTCCCCCGCCCAGGTCATCTACAAGCACCTGAATGACGACGTGCCCCCGCCCTCGGCGCTGGCGCCGGGCCTGGCCCCCGAGCTGGACGGGCTGGTGGCCGCCGCCACCGCCCGCACCCCGGCCCTGCGTCCCGCGGACGCGGCCGCGCTGCTCGGCGAGGTGCTGCGGGTCCGCGGCACGCTCACCGAGGAACAGCTCGACGCACTGCCGCCGCAGGCCCTCTCCGGCGCCCACGACAACGCGGGCGACCGGACGAGCGTCCTGCCGCGGGCCATGACGGTCCGGCCGCTCCCGGTCGACGGGGACGGCGAGGACGGCCGCGACGTCACGAGCGTGCTGCACACGACCGACATCGAGCCCCCGCCCACCCGGCGAGGCGCCCGACGGTCCCGGCGCGGGCTGCTGACGCTGCTGGTCGCGGTGCTGGTCGTCCTCGGCGTGGGCGGCGGGGTCTGGTACATCAACTCGGGCCAGTTCACCAAGGTGCCGCCGGTGCTGTCGCGCACCCAGGAGCAGGCCGAGCAGCGGCTCAGGGCGGCCGGGCTCGAGGTGGGTGGTGTGAAGCGCGCCTACAGCGACACGGTGGACCGGGGCACGGTCATCAGCACCGACCCCTCGGCCGGGTCCCGCGTGCGGGGTCACGCCTCGGTGCGGCTCACGGTCTCGCTGGGCCCGCGTACCGTCCCGGTGCCCCGGCTGGCGGGGCAGCCGCTGGAGCGGGCGCGGGAGCGGCTTAAGGCGGCCGGTCTGGAGCCGGGCATGGTCACCCGCGAGTTCAGCGACGAGGCCGAGCGGGGCTCGGTGATCCGTACGACGCCGAAGGCGGGCACCGAGCGGCACGCCGGTTCGGCGATCGCGCTGGTCGTCAGCAAGGGCGCCCCCGTCGACATCCCGGACGTCAGCGGCGAGGACGCGGAGAGCGCGCGCCAGGACCTGACCGACGCCGGTCTCCAGGTGAGGATCGCCACCGAGCGCGTCAACTCCGACTACGACAAGGGCCAGGTCGTCTCCCAGTCGCCGGAACCCGGCGCGCAGGGTGCCGAGGGCGACACGGTGACGCTGACGCTGTCCAAGGGCCCCGAGATGGTGAAGGTGCCGGACGTGGTCGGCTCGAGCGTGGACGACGCCCACCAGCAGCTGGAGGCGGCCGGGTTCGAGGTGCGCGAGGACCGCGGGCTGCTGGGGCTGTTCGGCGACACCGTGAAGAAGCAGTCGGTGGCGGGCGGCGACAAGGCGCCCAAGGGCTCGGAGATCACGATCACCATCCGGTGACCGGTCTCACCACGGCCGCCGGTCCGGGCGCGTGGGACGGCGTGACACCCTGAACGGGTGACACTCCAGCCGTCCCCCGCAGCTCCCCTCACCGTCCCCGGTTCCCTTCGCAACCCCGTCGGCGCCCATGTGCCGGTGGCCGGCGGGCTGCACGCGACGGGACTTCCGTACGCCCGTGAGCTGGAGGCGGAGACCGTCCAGGTCTTCGTGGCCAACCCGCGCGGCTGGGCCACCCCGGCCGGCAACCCGGCCCAGGACGAGGCCTTCCGGGCGGCCTGCGCGGCGGAGTCGATACCGGCGTACGTGCACGCGCCCTATCTGATCAACTTCGGTTCGCACACCGAGGCGACGGTGGAGCGGTCGGTGGATTCGCTGCGGCACTCCCTGCGGCGCGGGCGGGACATCGGGGCGCTCGGCGTGGTGGTGCACACCGGCAGTGCGACCGGCGGGCGCCCGCGCGACGTGGCCCTGAAGCAGGTGCGCGAGCATCTGCTGCCGCTGCTGGACGAGCTGACCCACGACGACGACCCGTTCCTGCTGCTGGAGTCGACGGCCGGACAGGGTTCCTCGCTGTGCTCGCGGACCTGGGACTTCGGCCCGTACTTCGAGGCGCTGGACGCCCACCCCAAGCTCGGCGTCTGCCTCGACACCTGCCACATCTACGCCGCCGGGCACGACCTGACCGGCCCGGACGGGATGCGGCAGACCCTCGATCTGCTGGTGGAGACCGTGGGCGAGGGGCGGCTGAAGCTGATCCACGCCAACGACTCCAAGGACGTGGCCGGCGCGTACAAGGACCGCCACGAGAACATCGGCTCCGGACACATCGGCGCGGAGCCGTTCCGCGCGCTGATGGCTCATCCGGCCACGGCGGGCGTCCCGCTGGTCATCGAGACCCCCGGCGGCAAGGAGAGCCACGCGGCGGACGTGGCCCGGCTGAAGCGCCTCAGGGACGACTAGGGCCTCTCGGAGCTACAGCTCCGGACCGTCGCCCGGCTCCTCCTGGTAGGAGTAGCGCTGTTCCCTCCAGGGGTCGCCCACGTTGTGGTAACCGCGCTGCTCCCAGAAGCCCCGGCGGTCGGCGGTCATGTACTCCACGCCCCGGACCCACTTGGGGCCCTTCCAGGCGTACAGGTGCGGGACGACCAGGCGGGCCGGGAAGCCGTGCTCGGCGGTGAGGAGTTCGCCGTCCTTGTGGATGGCGAAGATGGTGCGCTCGTCGGCGAAGTCGGCCAGCCGGAGGTTGGCGCTGAAGCCGTACTCGGCCCACACCATGACATGGGTGACGTCGGGGGCGGGCGGCACCAGGTCGAGGATCGCGCGGGCGGGCACCCCGCCCCACTCCGCGCCGAGCATGCTGAACTTCGTCACGCAGTGCAGGTCGGCCACGACGGTGGCGTACGGCAGGGCGGTGAACTCCTCGTGGGTCCAGGACCGCTTCTCGCCGTCGGCGGTGGCGCCGAAGACCCGGAAGTCCCAGCGCTCGGGGCGGAACTTGGGTACCGGCCCGTAGTGCGTGACCGGCCAGCCGCGCTGGAGCCGCTGCCCCGGCGGAAGATCTGCCGCTGCCCCCGTTCCAGACGCGCGTTCCACCGGATGACCCATGTCTCCATCCTGACAGACCCGGCGGGGTGCATCGGACCAGCGCAGGGACATTTCCGGCATTACCCACTAAGTGTGCGCTTACTGGACGGTCCGGGGCTCCGGTGGGATCATGCGGCAGGATCTGCCAGGAATGTCCGGAAGGAGCCCACCCCGATGTCAGGCGACCCCGAGGTCATCGAGCTGCTCAACGAACAGCTCACCGCCGAGCTGACCGCGATCAACCAGTATTTCCTGCACGCCAAGCTGCAGGACCACAAGGGGTGGACGAAGCTCGCCCGGTACACCCGGGCGGAGTCCTTCGACGAGATGCGGCACGCGGAGTCCCTGACCGACCGCATCCTGATGCTGGACGGCCTGCCCAACTACCAGCGGCTCTTCCATGTCTCGGTCGGCCAGACGGTGACCGAGATGTTCCGGGCGGACCGGCAGATCGAGGTCGAGGCCATCGACCGGCTGCGCCGGGGCGTGGAGATCATGCGCGCCAAGGGTGACATCACCTCGGCCAACGTCTTCGAGGCGATCCTCGCCGACGAGGAGCTGCACATCGACTATCTGGAGACCCAGCTCGACCTGATCGAGAAGCTGGGCGAGTCGCTCTACCTGTCCACGGTGATCGAGCAGGTCCAGCCGGACACCGAGGGCTGAGCCGAACCCTCAGGCGGCGTCACCGAGGCGGCGTACGGGTGCCTCGGCGGCGGTGACGAGCACCGGCGGACGCTCGGCGATCTGCTCGCGGCGAGGGCAGGCACCCCGGCCCAGGAGGGCCTGGATGCGGCGGACGCAGCCACCGCAGTCGGTGCCGGCCTTGCAGGCGGAGGCGATCTGGCGCGGGGTGCAGGCGCCGTCCGCGGCGTGCTGCTTGACCTGCTGCTCGGTGATGCCGAAGCAACTGCAGACGAACACCAGGTTCACCTCCCGACGGGACCGCCGATCGTTGCCGTCGCCGGATCTCGGTGAGGCAAACCTAACCTAACCCAGAGGCCGGGGGGCGGTGAAGCGCGAGGGCGCGGATCTCGTGTGATCCGCGCCCCACTTCACGCTTGGCGCCGCCGCGGGCTCACTGGTCCCGGTACATCTCCGCGACCAGGAAGGCGAGGTCCAGCGACTGGCTGCGGTTGAGCCGGGGGTCGCAGGCCGTCTCGTAGCGCTGGTGCAGGTCGTCGACGAAGATCTCGTCACCGCCGCCCACGCACTCGGTCACGTCGTCGCCGGTCAGCTCGACGTGGATGCCGCCGGGGTGGGTGCCCAGGCCCTTGTGGACCTCGAAGAAGCCCTTGACCTCGTCCAGCACGTCGTCGAAACGCCGGGTCTTGTGCCCGGAGGCCGCCTCGAAGGTGTTGCCGTGCATCGGGTCGGTCACCCAGGCCACCGTGGCACCGGACGCCGTGACCTTCTCCACCAGCTCGGGCAGCCGGTCGCGGATCTTGTCGGCGCCCATGCGGACGATGAACGTCAGCCGGCCCGGCTCCCGGTCGGGGTCGAGACGGTCGATGTAGCGCAGCGCGTCCTCGGCCGTGGTGGTCGGGCCGAGCTTGATGCCGATCGGGTTGCGGATCTTGGACGCGAACTCGATGTGCGCGCCGTCCATCTGCCGGGTGCGCTCACCGATCCACACCATGTGCCCGGAGACGTCGTACAGCTTGCCGGTGCGGGAGTCCACGCGGGTCAGCGCCGACTCGTAGTCCAGCAGCAGCGCCTCGTGCGAGGAGTAGAACTCGACGGTCTTGAACTCCTCCGGCTCCGCGCCGCAGGCCCGCATGAAGTTCAGCGCCTGGTCGATCTCGCGGGCGAGCTGCTCGTAACGCTGGCCGGAGGGCGAGGACTTCACGAAGTCCTGGTTCCAGGCGTGCACCTGGCGCAGGTCGGCGTAGCCACCCGTGGTGAAGGCGCGGACCAGGTTCAGCGTGGAGGCGGAGGCGTGGTACATCCGCTTCAGCCGCTCGGGGTCCGGGTAGCGGCTCTTCTCGGTGAAGTCGAAGCCGTTGACGGAGTCGCCCCGGTACACCGGGAGGGTCACGCCGTCACGGGTCTCGGTGGGCTTGGAGCGCGGCTTGGAGTACTGACCCGCGATCCGGCCGACCTTGACCACCGGGACGGACGCGGCGTACGTCAGCACGGCGCCCATCTGGAGGATCGTCTTGACCTTGGCCCGGATGTGCTCGGCGCCCACCGCGTCGAAGGACTCGGCGCAGTCGCCGCCCTGGAGCAGGAACGCCTCCCCCTTGGCGACGGCCGCCAGGCGGGCGCGCAACTGGTCGCACTCGCCCGCGAAGACGAGGGGCGGATAGGTCGACAGCTCAGCGATCACTTCGCGCAGAGCCTCGGTATCCGGGTATTCGGGCTGCTGCGCCGCGGGCAGGTCTCGCCAGGTCGCCTCGGCGGCCACGGCTCGGGAATCAGCGTTCACGGTCACCCTCCCCACATTACGGGGTCACGACCGGTGCTCCCGGCCCCGCTCGAAAGGTGAGACGGGGTGACTGGTCCGTGGACGCCCTTCCCCGCGCCGGGCCGGGCCGATGCGGTAGGGTCGGCGCCATGTTCGCGCAGCAGATCCAGAACTGGTGGTGGACCGCTCTTCCGGCGGCCCACTGATTCGCGCGCACTACCGAGACTTACGCGAAGGCCGCCCGAGGGGCGGCCTTCGGTGTTTCCCGGGGTCCGTTCCACGAACGGCGTCCGTCGTCCCGCTTTCCGGACCGCCCGACGCACGCAAGAGGACCCCATGAACCAGCCCGACCTGGCCCGTCTCGCCGACGGCGACCGGCCCTTCGCCCTGCTGCACCGCCGCGCCCCCGGCCGCGACACCTCCTCGGTGGAGGTGCTGCTCGGCCCGGTCACCGCCCACGAGGAGCTGGCCGAGCTGCCCGACGAGGGCCTCGCGCTGATCCCGTTCCGGCAGATCCGCGAGCGCGGTTTCGACGTCCGCGACGACGGCACCCCGCTGCTGGTGCTCCACCCCGAGGAGTCGTACGAGGTCCCGCTCGCCACCGCGCTGGAGACCCTGCCCGCCCATCCGGTGCGGGTCGAGGACGGCGGGTTCGACGTGCCGGACGACGAGTACGGGGAGATCGTCGGCCGGGTGCTGCGCGAGGAGATCGGGCGGGGTGAGGGCGCCAACTTCGTGATCCGGCGGACCTACCGGGGCGAGATCCCCGGCTTCTCCCGCGCCGACGCGCTCGCGCTGTTCCGGCGGCTGCTGGCGGGCGAGCGGGGCGCGTACTGGACGTTCGTGGTGCACACCGGGGACCGAACGCTGGTCGGGGCGAGTCCCGAGGTCCATGTGCGGATGTCCGGCGGCACGGTGGTGATGAACCCGATCAGCGGGACGTACCGCTATCCCGCCGGGGGCCCGACCCCGGAGCACCTGCTGGAGTTCCTCGGCGACGCCAAGGAGACCGAGGAGCTGTCCATGGTGGTCGACGAGGAGCTGAAGATGATGTGCACCGTCGGCGACCGGGGCGGGGTGGTGATCGGGCCCCGGCTCAAGGAGATGGCCCACCTCGCGCACACCGAGTACGAGCTGCGCGGCAAGACCTCGCTGGACGTCCGGGACGTGCTGCGCGAGACCATGTTCGCCGCGACCGTCACCGGCTCGCCGGTCCAGAACGCCTGCCGGGTCGTCGAGCGGTACGAGCCCACCGGACGCGGTTACTACGCGGGTGCGCTGGCCCTGCTCGGCCGGGACGCCGGGGGCGCCCGCACCCTGGACTCCCCCATCCTGATCCGTACCGCCGACATCGCCGCCGACGGCCGGCTGAGCGTGCCGGTGGGCGCGACCCTGGTGCGCGGCTCGGACCCGGCCGGCGAGGTGGCCGAGACCCACGCGAAGGCGGCGGGCGTGCTGGCCGCGCTCGGGGTACGGCCCGCCCGGCCGCGCACCGAGCGGGAGCGGCCCCGGCTGGCGGACGACCCGCGGGTGCGGGCCGCACTCGACGGGCGCCGCTCGGCGCTGGCGCCCTTCTGGCTGCGGATGCGGGAGCCGGCCGCCCCGCTGGGCGCGCACGCGCTGGTGGTCGACGGCGAGGACACCTTCACCGCGATGCTGGCCCACGTCCTGCGTTCGGGCGGCCTGGAGGTGACCGTACGGCGCTTCGACGAACCGGGGCTCGCGGAGGTGGTGGGGGCGCACGAGGGTCCGGTGGTGCTGGGGCCCGGCCCCGGTGACCCCTCGGACGCGGCCGACCCGAAGATGCGGCGGCTGCGCGAGCTGACGGCCACCGTGCTGCGCGAGCACCGGCACGGGGTGCTCGGGGTGTGCCTGGGGCACGAGCTGATCGCGGCGGAGCTGGGGCTCGACATCGTCCGCAAGCGGGTGCCGTACCAGGGGGCGCAGACGGTGATCGACCTGTTCGGGCGGGCGGAGACGGTCGGCTTCTACAACAGCTTCACGGCCCGCTGCGACGACGAGACCGCGCGTGAACTCGCCGCGCACGGCGTGGAGGTAAGCCGTACGCCGGACGGCGAGGTGCACGCGCTGCGCGCCGGCCGGTTCGCGTCGGTGCAGTTCCACCCGGAGTCGGTGCTGACCGTCAACGGTGCCGATCTGCTGCGGGAGTTGGTCTCCGGGCTGTTGACTGCGCGCACCGGCTCGTAGTGGGGGTCAGCCGAAGAACACCCCGGCCTCCGCGTACAGCTCCGGGTCGACCGTCTTCAGCCGGGCGGTCGCCTCGGAGATCGGGATGCGCTCGATGCGGGTGCCCCGGAGGGCGACCATCTTGCCGAAGTCGCCGTCGCGGACGCAGTCGATGGCGTGCAGCCCGAAGCGGGTGGCGAGCCAGCGGTCGAAGGCGCTCGGGGTGCCGCCGCGCTGGACGTGCCCGAGCACGGTGGTGCGGGCCTCCTTGCCGGTGCGCCGCTCGATCTGCTTGGCCAGCCACTCCCCCACCCCGGACAGCCGGACGTGCCCGAAGGAGTCGTGCGACTCGTCCTTGAGCACCAGCTCGCCGTCGCTCGGCATCGCCCCCTCGGCGACGACCACGATCGGGGCGTACGCCGCCTCGAAGCGGGAGGTGATCCAGCCGCACACCTCGTCCAGGTCGAAGCGGTGCTCGGGGATGAGGATGACGTTGGCGCCCCCGGCGAGCCCGGAGTGCAGCGCGATCCAGCCCGCGTGCCGGCCCATCACCTCGCAGACCAGCACCCGCATGTGGGACTCGGCGGTGGTGTGCAGCCGGTCGATGGCCTCGGTGGCGATGTTGACGGCGGTGTCGAAGCCGAAGGTGTAGTCGGTGCCGGAGAGGTCGTTGTCGATGGTCTTGGGCACGCCCACACAGTGCAAGCCGTGCTCCTCGTACAGGGTGGCGGCGACGCCGAGGGTGTCCTCGCCGCCGATGGCGATCAGGGCGTCGATCTCCTGCTCGGCGAGGTGCTCCCGGACCCGGCGCACCCCGTCCTCGGCCTGGAGCGGGTTGGTGCGCGAGGAGCCGAGGATGGTGCCGCCGCGCGGGAGGATGCCCCGCACGGCGGGGATGTCGAGCGGGACGGTCCGGCCTTCGAGGGGGCCGCGCCAGCCGTCCCGGAAGCCGGTGAAGTCGTAGCCGTACTCCTGGACCCCCTTGCGGACTATGGCCCGGATGACGGCGTTCAGGCCCGGGCAGTCGCCGCCCCCGGTCAGCACTCCCACGCGCATGGTCCGTCCCTTCGCCGCGATGACCGACTCAGCCACGGTAATGGTGATACAGGTCACACAACGAGGTGGGAAGGGCGAAACCGGTGAATCAGTCGTCGTCCAGGCCCCGCTCGATCGCGTACCGCACCAGTTCCACCCGGTTGTGCAGCTGGAGCTTGCCCAGGGTGTTCTGGACGTGGTTCTGGACCGTGCGGTGCGAGATGACCAGGCGTTCCGCGATCTGCTTATAGCTCAGGCCCTTGGCGACCAGGCGGAGCACCTCGGTCTCCCGCTCGGTGAGCCGGGGCGCGCCCGGCGCTCCCGCATCCGGAGCCGGCGCGGGCTCGGCGGCCAGCCGCCGGTACTCGCCGAGGACCAGCCCGGCGAGGCCGGGGGTGAACACCGGGTCGCCGACGGCGGTACGGCGCACCGCGTCCAGCAGTTCGCCGGTCGACGCCGACTTCAGCAGATAGCCGGTGGCGCCCGACTTCACGGCCTCCAGCACGTCGGCGTGCTCGCCGCTGGCGGAGAGCACCAGCACGCGGAGGGCCGGGTTGTGGGCGATGAGTTCCTTGCAGACCTGCACACCGGGCTTGGCGGGCAGGTTGAGGTCGAGCACCAGCACGTCGGGGGCGGCGGCCTTGGCCCGGCGCACCGCCTGCTCGCCGTCGCCCGCGGTGGCGACGACACGCAGCCCGGACTCGGCCAGGTCGCGGGCGACCGCGTCGCGCCACATGGGGTGGTCGTCGACCACCATCACCTTGATCGGGTCCTGCTCGGTCATCGCCGTTCCGCCTTCCCCCGCGCCGCCTCGGCGCTCTTCGGTACCTTCAGCTCGACCTCGGTGCCCTGGCCGGGCACGGAGATCACCTCGGCGCTGCCGCCGAGGTCGCGCAGCCGTCCCCGGATCGACTGGGCCACCCCGAGCCTGCCCTCGCCCTCGGCCAGCGCGAGCCGGCCCTCGGGGATGCCGGGGCCGTCGTC
>NZ_MUNH01000829.1:0-2003 GCF_002154615.1 Streptomyces recifensis | reverse complement strand
CCAAGCCGCCGGCCGGCGGCCTGCGGGTGACCTGGCTGGGCCACTCCAGCGCGCTGGTGGAGATCGACGGGTGCCGGGTGCTGTTCGACCCGGTCTGGGGTGAGCGCTGTTCTCCGTTCCCCTTCGCCGGACCAAAGCGGCTGCACCCCGTCCCGCTGCCGCTGGCCGCGCTCGGGCCGGTCGACGTGGTGGTCATCTCCCACGACCACTACGACCACCTGGACCTGCCCACCATCAAGGCACTGGCCGGCACCGACACCCTGTTCGCCGTCCCGCTGGGCGTGGGCGCGCACCTCGAACACTGGGGGGTGTCCCCGGACCGGCTGCGCGAGCTGGACTGGCACGAATCGACCGAGGTCGGCGGGGTGACGCTGACCGCGACCCCGGCCCGCCACTTCTGCGGCCGCGGCCTGCGCAACACCCAGCACACCCTCTGGGCCTCCTGGGTCGTCGCGGGCGAGCGGCACCGCGTCTACCACAGCGGTGACACCGGCTACTTCGACGGCTTCAAGGACATCGGCGCGGCCCACGGCCCGTTCGACGTCACGATGATCCAGATCGGCGCCTACAGCCCCTACTGGCCCGACATCCACATGACCCCCGAGGAAGGCGTCCGCGCCCACCTCGATCTCCAGTCCGGCGCCCCCCACGGCATCCTCCTCCCGATCCACTGGGGCACCTTCAACCTGGCGATGCACGCCTGGGCGGAACCGGGTGAGTGGACGAAGGAGGCCGGCGAGGCCGTGGGCCAGGTCGTGGCCTCTCCCCGCCCCGGCGAGCCCTTCGAGCCCGGCGGGCGGGTGCCGTCCGACGCGTGGTGGCGGTCCGTGGCCGGGCCGATCGCGCACACCTGGGAGCAGACGGAGCCGGTGACGGCCGCGGAGCGTCGCAGCGGCGACCTCGACTACAGCGGTTCGTAGCAGAGTTCACGCGGGCCCCCTCCGACCGGTCGTCAGAACCCGTTCGGAGGGGGCTTTTTCGCGTTGTCCTCAGCTCGGCGGCACCGCCGACTCGATGGCCTTCGGCATGGTGTGGGTGATCTCGTCACCGAGGCGTTCGAACTCCCCTCGGAGGAAGGGGTCGGCCAGGCGGGCCAAGCCGTGGAACCGGATGGTGGCGTCGTAGGTGATCTCGGTGCCGTCGGGGGTGGGGCGGAGGGTGATGTCGTCGGTGGAGGTGGCGGTCTTGTTGGTGCCGGTGAAGGTGAGGCGGTCGTCGGAGCGGTGGTCGAGGCGGTACTCGAGTTCCGTGCTGCGGCCCCGGAATTCGGAGACGTTGTGCCAGGTGGCGCCCTCGGCGGGGGTGCCCGTGCCGTTCGTCCGGTCGCACTCCCGGGTGCCGGGGTCCCAGTCCACGGCGTTCGCGAAGTCGGCCAGGTAGGCGTTCACGGCGGGCAGGGGGCGGGGGACGGTGAAGGAACGTCGGACGTGGACCATGGTCGATCTCCAGGGGTCGGGCAGCGGGTCGCCGCTAGGGCCGGGTACCCCCGGACGGCGCGGAACCGACCTCCGGCAGCCTCTCGCCCGAGGCCAGCCCGGCCGTGACCTCCGTAGAGGCGTCCCCGGGTGCCCGTACCGCCAGGGTGTGCCCGCTCCGGGTGGCGCGCACCTCACCGGCGAGGGTGAGCGAGGTGACGGCGCGGCTGCCCGCCGCCAGGACGTACCAGTGCCCGCGAGGCGACTTCCAGTGCGTCCGGGCCACCACGTGCCGGCCGAACCTGCTGCACGCGGCTGTCGACCGCACTCGTGTCACCACCTGCGCTTTCCTGCCCGGCTCGCGCAGGGACACGGTGATGTCGCCCGCCCCCTGCCAGGTGTCCGCCCGCGCGCAGGTCCACACGGCGTGGCCCCCGCCGTCCGGGAGATCCTGCTCGGCGAAGTCCCATGCGTTGACCGCCCGCACGCCCGGGCCGCCCGCCGAGTCCAGGTCACAGCCCGCCTGCCCCCAGGCCATCAGCGCGGCCGGGCCGGTCGCCTCGCGCGGCTGCCGGGCGGGCGGCGAGC
>NZ_MUNH01000828.1:0-805 GCF_002154615.1 Streptomyces recifensis | reverse complement strand
GCCTGTTCTTCCTGCTGATCGCGGTCAGCATCGGCTCCTACGCCTCCGTCGCCGCCATCGGCGCCGCCGGTGCCGCGCTGGCCGTACGGGTACGGGCGCTCATCGCCGTCGGCACGGCCGCCGTGGTCGGCGGTATCGGCGCCCTGCTCGCCGGGCCGGTCTTCCACCTGGCCCACCACGACCTGGGCACCCTGTGGGCCATGGCGTGGCTGTACTCGGCGGGCATCCTGCTCATCGGCGTCGGCCTGCACACCTTCCTCAAGCGCTGGACCACGCTGGCCATGATGGTGCTGTTCGTGATGCTGAACTTCACCAGCTCCGGCGGGTTGTTCCGGCCCGAGCTGCAGAACGGCTTCTTCGGCACCCTGCACGCCTTCTGGAACGGCGCCGGGTTCGTCGAGGGCATCCGCTCACTGCTGTACTTCGGTGACGACGGCATCGCCCGCAACGTATGGACGCTGGTCGTCTGGCTGGTCGTCGGCGTCGCCGTCACCTCGATCGCCGCCCTCTGGGAGCGCCCCGGCCGCCGGGCACTCGCGCAGGCGCCGGACCCGGAGGAGACCCCCGCCGCCGAAGCCGGGCGCGAGGCCGCACGCGAGGCCGAGGAGGAGACCGAGGAGAGCGTGGCCGTCTGAGCCACCACGCGGGTACGGCCACCGGCCGCGCCAGGGACCCGGTCCGCCCGGAGACCCGGCACGGTATGGTGGCCGTCCGGTCGCGCGGAGTGCGCGGCCGGTGCGACCGAGGAGGTGAGACCCATCAACGCTGTGTCAGCCAGGGCGCTCTCCCCTCGCGCCCGTGCCGT
>NZ_MUNH01000827.1:0-2257 GCF_002154615.1 Streptomyces recifensis | reverse complement strand
AAACTCAAGCAGGACATCCTCGACCAGCTGCAAGACCATGCCGGCCCCGACGCCCGCGTGATAGCCAGCTCCCGGCCCTTCCGTACCAGCGACAAGAGCGGCGACAACCCGCCCCACCGGCTCGCCCGCGACGCCTACGAGACGATCACAGAACTGCCCGTTCTGTGCACCGGTGAATACCCCACCCCAAAGGATCCCCGCCCGGTGGTCTTCGTCCTCGAGCCCGGCCTGGGCCTGGACCTGGTCACTACCGGCGAACTCGTAGAGAAGTCCGCCACCCTGGCAGGCCGCTCGGGCAGGCTGCTCACCGCACTGGGCCTGACCCACAGCGTCCCCCTCACGGAGACCGCGCCAGTTCCGCAGCCACGCGGTATCGAGGCGGGCCGGGAAGCGGTGCGCCAGGCCCGCGGCGACGAGGCCGTCCCCGCCACCTCCGTCGGATTCGGCGAAGCGTGAGCGACCTCCTCCTGCAGGAAGCAACCCCCGGACAGCAGCTGGCCATCACCCAGCTTGAGCGGATTGCCGCCGCCAACAACGCCCTCGAGCTGGGCCGCATCACCCGTGCCGATCCCGCCTACGGATTCCCCGGCTGGATCGAGGCCCGCCTCGGCGTGGACTGCTCCACCCTGCCCCGCACACCCGCCGGCCTGCACTTCAAGCGGCGCGAAGCGATCACCCTGTTGATCCCGGCCACGTTCCCCTTCGCCGTCCCCCAGGTACGCACCGCCCACACCCGCTTCGCGGGCGCCCCGCACGTCAACTGGGCCCGCCACCTGTGCATGTACCGTTCACCGGCCACGGAATGGGACCCGGCCGATGGCATGTACGGCTTCGTCACCCGCGTCTGGGACTGGTTCCAGGCCGCCGCCGCGGGGGAGCTCGACACACCCGGCGAGCCCCTTCACCCGCCCAACGCCCTGACCCACCAGTCCGCAGGCCTGCTGGTCGTCCGCCACGACGCCCCCACCGCGCAGGGCGCGCCCTGGATCGGCGCGGCCCTTATGCACCGGGTCCGCGACGACCGCCAGGACGTGGTCGGCTGGCTGCCCCTGGGCTCCTGGCCCACCAGCGCCGAACAAGCCCGCCAGACAGTCGGGCTGCCACCAGGGTCGGAGGTCTTCCTCGCCCCGGCAGTGATCGCCACCCAACACCTGACCTTCGAATACCCCAACACCGCCCGCGAGCTGATCGGGACCCTGGCAGACGAAGGGATCACCCCGGCCGTCATCCTCGGCCTGATCGGTGTAGCCGCCGACCGCAACCGCACCGTCCTGCTGCCCGTCGCCGACCCGGACGACGACACCCCCGTCGCCCCGCTCTACCTCCTGCTCGGCACCCCCTCCCGCGGCATCGCTGGCAGCGACCACCTGCTGCCCCACCTGGTCGCCTGGAACCTTCCCGACCTGGCCGACCTGATGGGGCGCCTGTCCGCAGCCGCCTTCGACGACTACCGGCCCCTGGCCGAACTCGGCCAGAACTTCCTCGAGCAGACCAGCGAGAAATGGCTGGGCAGCCTGCCCACCCGGTGGGCCCGCATCCAGGAAGCCCGCCCAGAAGTCACCGTGCGCCGGGACGCCGTCACCCCGGCCGCATGGCTCAACGGCAAGCAGATCCTCGTCCTGGGCTCCGGCGCCCTAGGCGCCCCCATGGCAGAGATGTGCGTGCGCGCCGGAGCCGCCCGCGTCACCGTCGCCGACCAGTCCCTCATCCACCCCGGCATCCTGACCCGCCAGCCCTACACGGACGCCGACATCGGCCTCTCCAAGTGCCGCACGCTCGCCAGCCGGCTTTCCGCCATCACCCCGCACACCACCCGCGTCGAACCGCTGCCGGGCAACATCATCAGCACCCTCGCCGACGCCGACGTGCACTCCTTCGACCTGATCATCGACGCCACCGCCAACCGCATCGTGCGCGCCCACCTCGAAGCCGTCCGCGCCACCGACCCCGCCCCCTGGCCACCCCTGGCCACCGTGATGATCGGCCATAAGGCGACCCGCGGCATCGTCGCCTTCTCGCCCACCCGCGCCACCGGCGCCGGCAGCGACATCCTGCGCCGCACCGGGCTCGCCGCCCGCGCCAATACCACCGGCGCCCACGCCGACATCCTCGACGACTTTTTCCCCGTCCAACCGCGCACTGACCTTTTCCAGCCCGAACCCGGCTGCTCGGACGCCACCTTCACCGGCTCCGCCGCCGACGTCACCGGCCTGGCCGGCCAACTCATGACCGGCATCCTCCATGCCCTGGCCACCCC
>NZ_MUNH01000826.1:0-1859 GCF_002154615.1 Streptomyces recifensis | reverse complement strand
TGTCACCGGCCCGCTGCCGGTGCTGATCTACATCCACGGCGCCGGCTGGGTCTTCGGCGACGACAAGACCCACGACCGCCTCTTCCGCGAACTCACCGTGGGCGCGGGCGCGGTGGGCGTCTTCCCGGTCTACGACCGCGCGCCGGAGGCGAAGTACCCGACCCAGGTCGAGCAGAACTACGCCGTGGGCCAGTGGGTCCTCAAGCACGGCGCGGAGCACGGCATGGACACCTCGAACGTCGCCGTCACCGGCGAGTCCGTCGGCGGCTGCATGTCGACGGTGTTCGCGCTGATGAACAAGGACCGCGGCGGCATCGACCTCAAGGCCCAGTGCCTGCTCTACCCGGTGACCGACGCCGGCTTCGACACGCCGTCCTACGCGCAGTTCGCCGAGGGCTACTACCTCACCCGCGACGGCATGAAGTGGTTCTGGGACGCCTACACCTCCGACCCGTCCCAGCGCTCCGAGAAGTACGCCGCCCCGCTCCGGGCGTCCCTGGAGGAACTGAAGGGCCTGCCGCCCACGCTGGTCATCACCGACGAGGCGGACGTGCTGCGCGACGAGGGTGAGGAGTACGCCAACAAGCTCCGCGAGGCGGGCAACGACGTCACCTCGGTCCGGGTCGCGGGCATGGTCCACGACTTCCTCCTCCTGGACAGCCTGCGCGACACCCGGGCGGCCGACATCGCCCGGAAGATCGCCATCGACTTCCTGGGATCGGCCCTGCACCAGGACGACTGAGGCGGCCGGACGGCGACGTGTTGACGGTGCTTACATTGGTGGCTACGCTGATGTAATCACCGTCAACATGCGTTGCCAGGAGCCACGTCATGCCCTCGTCCCAGCCCCAGCCCGAAACCGTCGAGGTCGGCCTCGGCGGCCGCACGGTCACGGTCCCCAAGGGGGGCCTGTACGACCGATACCGGATGGACACCGATCTCGACGCGGTCGCGCGCGACCCCCGCGTCAGCGGGGTGGACTTCTTCCGGAAGCTGCCCAAGACCAAGGTCGGCTCGCCCATCGGCGAGACCCTCACCCCGAACTTCTACTACCGCATCTCCACCGCCCGGCTCACGATGCTCGCGCCCACCCGCGCCATCCGCACCCGGCTGCCCCGCGAACTGGCCCCGCTGGAAGTCGCGCCGGGCCTGGGCCTCGTCTCCGCGATGTTCTTCCGGTACGACGTGTGCGACATCGACTTCTACACCGAGGCCGCCGTCGGCGTCGCGGTGAAGCCCGCCCGCCACGGCAAGCTGGGGTTCTTCGACCTCGTCTCCGCGCTCAAGAACGAGCACCTCGACTCCTACGTGCTCTCCCTCCCGGTCAGCACCGAGATCGCCCAGGTACGCGGACACGACGGCTACGGCTTCCCCAAGTGGGTGACCGGCCTCGACGTCGACATCGACGCCCACCGCACCACCGCGCGGGTGGCCAACGACGCGGGCGGGGTCGACCTCGCGCTCTCCGCGCCCACCCCGGCCCAGAACAACTACCCCAGCGGCAAGCGCGTCTCGTCGCTCAGCTCGTACACCTCGATCGACGGCGCCTGGCACTCCACCCTCAGCCAGACCAACGTGCTGTCGGCCGGTACCGCCCTCCTCCCGCGTGACCTCCGGCTCACGGTAGGAGAGGGGCGCATGGCCGACGACCTGCGCTCCCTCAAGCCGATGCGGACCGTCCAGTTCGACGTCGTGACCGAGGGGCAGCTCGCCCTGCACATGCCGGTCCCGACCTCCGTCCGTACCCGGTAGACAGGAGCCCCCCATGGCCACCGCCCAAGCCACCCATGCCCCGCTGCCCCCGTCCCTGACGCCGGCCCGGATCGAGCGGCTGGCGGCACGCGTCAGCGCGGCGCCCG
>NZ_MUNH01000825.1:0-700 GCF_002154615.1 Streptomyces recifensis | reverse complement strand
GCCTCGACAAGGCGGCCGGCCGGCTCGAACCGCTGCGCCGGCTCAAGCGCTGGCTCGGCCCCCGCGCCGCCCGGGCCCTGCACGCCGCGCGCACCCCCGGCCGCTCCCGCTGACCCCTGCGGCCCAGCTCAGGGTCCGGGTACCGGTTGGTGAATGGCCATTCACCGGATAGAGTGAATGGCCATTCACCAGCCACGCACATTCCCCCGCAGGAGCGTCCATGGACACCTCCGCCCCCATACCCGAGCCGTCCGGCACCCCCGCGGCGCCGCCCCGGCTGCGGGAGCGCCTCACCATCCCCGTGCTGGCGTCGGGCGGCATCCTCATGGCCGTCATGCAGACCGTGGCCGTCCCGCTCCTGCCGGACCTGCCCCGGCTCACGGGATCGTCACCGGCCGCCGTCTCCTGGATGGTCACCGCCACGCTGCTCTCCGGCGCCGTGCTCACCCCGGTCCTCGGCCGCGCCGGTGACATGTACGGCAAGCGCAGAGTGCTGACCTCCGCACTCGCCCTGATGACCGTCGGCTCGGTACTGTGCGCGCTGTCCTCCGACATCACCGTGCTCATCACCGCTCGCGCCCTCCAGGGCGCCGCCGCCTCCGTCGTCCCGCTGTCCATCAGCATCCTGCGCGACGAACTCCCGCCCCAGCGGCGGGGATCGGCGGTCGCGCTGATGAGTTCCACCGTCGGCATCGGCGCC
>NZ_MUNH01000824.1:0-880 GCF_002154615.1 Streptomyces recifensis | reverse complement strand
GACCTCGGCCACCACCCCCGCCAGCGCCATGCCGACCCCCTGGATCGTCATCAGCCCGGCGCTCAGCAGCGTCATCGCCCGCCCCCTCAGCTCCTCCGGCACCGCCCGCACGAACCACTGGTCCAGCCCGAGGGTGTACGCCGAGCACGCCCCGGCCAGCACCAGGAGCAGCAGCGAGGGCCAGAGTCCGGGAGCCAGGGCGTAACCGAGGTACGGCACCACCGCCAGGCCGAGCAGGGGAAGCACGATCCGCTCCCGCGTCGCCGCCCCGAGCCGCGCCCCCGCGAACAGCTCCCCGGCGATCGTGCCGACGGGCAGCGCGCACATCAGCAGCCCGAGCCCCGTGGAGCCCGCGCCGAGCGTGTGGGAGTAGGGCGCGGCGAGCGCCTCGGGGAAGACGAGGAACATCGCGGGCACCCAGAAGACGAGCAGCAGCACCAGCACCCGCCGGTCGCCCAGCAGCGCGCGCGTCCCCCCGCCCTCCTCCGCCCGCTCCGGCCGCCGACGGGCCGGCCGCCGCCGGGTGCCGAAGCGCAGCAGAGCGGCCGAGGCGAGGAAGGTACCGACCGTGATCAGCAGCGCGTGCCGGGGGCCGACGACGGTCAGCAGCAGGCCGCCGGTCCCGTACCCGACGAGCAGCGCGCTCTGCGAGACGATCCGGATCAGGGACCGCCCGAGCACGAAGGCGTCGCCGTCGCCCAGGACGTCCGCGAGGGTCGCCATCCGGGTGCCGGAGAAGACCGGCGAGACGACGGCGACCCCGCAGCGCAGCGCCAGCAGCACCGCGACCCCCGTCCCCGGCACCACCATCACCGCCACGCACGCGGCGCACACCAGGTCGCACACCACCAGCACCCGCCGGGCCGGGAACCGGTCGGCG
>NZ_MUNH01000823.1:0-1300 GCF_002154615.1 Streptomyces recifensis | reverse complement strand
GTCTGGGCCTGCGGGCGCTGGGGGCAGGGACCGGTGTTGCGGGGAGCGGTCTTGTCAGGGGCGGTGTCGCCCGGGCCGGTGGAGCGGGGGCGGCGCTTTCGGCGCGGCGGCGTGGCCCGGTCCGCCTCCGTCGCGTCCTGCACGGCGAGGTCGGTGTCCGGAGGAAGCTGGGAGCCGGATTTCTGCTCCGGGATGTTCGGCGCTGTTGCGGGCGGCCCCTCCCCCGGTGTCCGCCCGTCCCGTGTCGGCCGGAGGCATCGGCGGATGGACTCCGGGTCCAGCCCCTCGTTGCACGCCCGGTGCAGGAGCTGGGCGAAGAGGTAGTGCGGGTCGGCACCGAGGGCCATGGCCAGGGCCTCCCGGGCCTCGATGTCGTCCCCGGTCGACCATGCGACCCAGCCGGCCAGAGTCAGTGGAGCCGCCGCGTGTTCGCGGTACGGGCCGACGCAGCGGCGGGCCAGTGCCCGCCAGAGCCGCAGGGCGGGCGCGCCGTCGTCACCCTCCATCCAGGCGGCCGCCCGGTCGCGGGTCGTGCGGTCCTGCAGACCGAGGATGAGGGCGGCCGCCTCGTCGTGGCCGAGGAGCGCGTCGTCGCGGACGTCCGCCGGATGGACGCCCGACACCGGCGCGGCCTCGGCGAACCGGCGGATGATCCGCCCGGCCAGGTCCAGCGTCTCCTCGGCCACCTCGGCACGGCTCGCGTCGTCCAGGATGCGGGGCACCAGCGACATGCCGGCGGCATCCAGCGCGACCTCCTGCTCCAGCGCGGCCGAGGTCTCCCAGGGCTGCATCCTCGCGCGCAGCTCCCGCAGCGAGCCCCGTACCTGGATGCCGGCGTAGGTGGCCGCGGCCGCCATGGCCGAGGTGCCCGGCATACCCATCGGCGTACCGTCGGGCGGGCAGCAGCTCTGCACCGGGCAGACGTAGGACCAGAAGCGGGCGTCCGAGACGCACAGCGCCTCGATCACCGGTACGTCGAGACTGCCGCACTCGGTGCGCAGCAACTGGGCGAGCGGGGCGAGCCGGAGCATCACGTCCCGCCCCGTCTCCCCCGGCCCTGGCTCCTGGCAGACGTAGGCCACGATTCGGTCGGGCCGGGAACCCCGCCGCCGGGCGCCGATCACCAGCCCTCTGGCGATCTGCCGCGCCGCCGCCTGCCAGTCCTCGACGCCGGCCGGAATGCCCAGGCGGGCACGCCCGCCGAAGTTGCCCCGGTCGAGCAGGCTGACCAGCACCATGCTGTCCTCCGGGCGGTAGCCCAGCAGGTACGGCAGCGCGTCGGCCAGCTCGGCCGGGGTGC
>NZ_MUNH01000822.1:0-1081 GCF_002154615.1 Streptomyces recifensis | reverse complement strand
TCACAGGAGCGGACGCAGGGCCCATCAGGGGCCCTCATCTGGGGGATTGAATCGGGCCCGCCCGCACACCATGCACCACAAACCGGCCACCCGGATAGATCCTGACCGAAAGCATTCGCTCTGCCTGGACGCGGTGGCGGCCCGGCTGCTCCAGCAGCCGGGTGTCGAGGTCGTCCGTCACGACCACGCCCCCTGCGCCGCGGCCGGCTCAAGAAGTCGGTGCTGGGGCGGGCTGGCCCTCAAGCCCCTGTCGGCCGGGCATGCTCACGCCGCCACCAGGCAGTGATCTGATGAAGTAGCTGCCCTGCAGAGCGATGACCCAGGCCAGGGCCCTGGAAGAAACGGGCACGTCCAGCCGCCAACCGTGCGCGAAGCGCACTGGCGATCGAACGGGGCCACCCAGTCCTCGTACGGGTGGCGCGGCGTCATGTGCAGATAGCCGCGTCCGCGTCCCCTCCAAGGGCCCGGCAACCCGCCGAGCAGTGCCCTCACGCCGTATGAGCCCGTCGGGTACTTGGCGCCCAGCGTGAAGCGCGGGACGAGCATGATCCTGGACCAGGGAATCATCTGCCCTTCGGAGGCCTGGGCGTACGAGTGCAGCCCATCCGCACCGAACCGCAGCCAGGCGCCGCCCGGCCTCCGGAGATCGCCCACCGTCCAGCGGCCGTCGACCCGTTCCAGCGGCCCCAGAGACTCGCCTCTGTCACTCATCCGCCCATTGGATCACGTGTTCCATGCCACCGGTGGCAGTGGTGCAGGGAGAACCTGGCGATCCGCTTGTACAGCGGTTCGCCGTGAACAGTGAAGCTCCGGCAGCCGGCCCATCGCGGTCTCGAGCATCGTCCCGGTCAGCGCGGTCGGGTCATCGCGTCCAGGCGGACGACGACCATGGCGATGTCGTCGGCTGCGCCGCTGGTGAGGTCCAGGCCGGCGAGAAGGGCGTCGGCGAGGTGATCCGCACCGAACCCGGTGCAGTCGGGGAGCATGTCGGTCAGGCGGGCCAGGCCGGCGTCGATGTCTTCCCCGCGGCGTTCGATCAGGCCGTCGGTGTAGAGGATGAGGGTGTCGTCCGGGGTGTAGG